>JAEZEN010000084.1 GCA_023433185.1 Pseudomonadota bacterium
GGGCATCGACAGTCTGCATCTCTTCACCTTCGTTTCGGGGACGATGGGGGCCGCCGCCTCCCCCGTCAACCGTATGGCCGCGCCGGCACATTACCGGGCCGTCTTCAGCACGACGCAGGCGGCACCGGCGGTCTTCAGGCGCTGGCAGATGTCGCCGGCTTCCTCCCGGGTCCGTGCCGGCACGCGCAATTGGTAGAGCGCGGCGTTGCCGCGGCTGCGGTTCACGCCGCGGACCACCATGGGCGGCTGGCCACCGAGGATGTCGCCGTGCCGCGTCTGGAGCGCGGCGTAGCTCGCCATCGCCCGGTTGAGGGAGAAGTTGCCGGCGACCTGGACACCCCAGGGCGCCCAGTCGGCCTTGGGGTGGTTGGCGACCACCTCCATCCCCGCGCCGGGCCGGCCGATCAGCGCCACGACCCCGAGGCAGGAGCCCGGCGGCCGCTCGTCGGGCGGCAGCGGGCCATCCGGCACCTTCCAGGTGGCACCGGGCAGGTTCCACTCCTCCGCCGTCCGGCCGGTGATGGAGACGACGAAGTCGCGGGTCTCGTAGGGAAGGCCGCCGGTTCCCGCCCGCCAGTCCGACAGGCGCTTCTCGCCGGCATTGTAGGCTGCGGCCGCGAGGCCGAGATTGCCGAAGCGGTCGCTGAGGTCGCGGAGATAGTGGGCCGAGGCGTAGACCGCTTCATTGGGGTCGAACGGGTCCGCAAGTCCCCGGAGCGCCGCGGTGCCGGGCATGAACTGGGCGATGCCCTGGGCCCCCTTCGGGCTCACCGCGTCCTGGCGGAAGCGGCTCTCCTTCCAGATCAGCCGCGTGAAGAACTCGACCGGGAGCTTGTGACGGGCCGCGGCATCATCGATCAGCGAGCAGATCGTCACCCGGTCCAGCACCGGCCGGGGCTCCGGCTCGGACGCCGGGGCCGCCTCTTCCGTCGTCGCCGCGGCCGCACCTGCGCCGGCGCCGAGCGCGACGGCGAGCCAGAGGAGAAGATGCGCTGCGGGGAACCGCGCCGTCATGCCCTGGCGCCTCCTGTCAGACCTCCACCACCTTGCCGTCGCGGAGCGTGATCCGGCGGTCCATGCGGTCCGCGAGGTCATGGTTATGGGTGGCGATGAGTGCCGCCACCCGCGATGCGCGCACGAGCTTCGCAAGCGCATCGAAGACGTATCCCGCGGTCGTCGGATCGAGATTGCCCGTCGGCTCGTCGGCAAGCAACAGCCGCGGCGCGTTGGCGACCGCGCGGGCGATCGCGACGCGCTGCTGCTCGCCGCCGGACAGTTCGGCCGGCCGGTGCGTCGCCCGGTGCTTGACCCGCATGTAGGAGAGGAGCTGCACCGCCCGCTGCTCGGCGACCTTTCGCGACAGGCCGCGGATGAGCTGCGGGATGACGACGTTCTCGATCGCGCTGAACTCGCCGAGAAGGTGGTGGAACTGGTAGACGAAGCGGATCTGTGTCCGCCGGATGGCCGTCCGCTCCGCATCGCCGAGCGAGCCCGCGGCACGTCCGCCGATGATGACGTCGCCGCCGTCCGGCCGCTCCAGAAGCCCGGCGATGTGGAGGAGCGTCGACTTCCCCGCCCCCGAGGGCGCCGCGAGCGCCACCAGTTCTCCCGGGTAGACGATGAGATCGGCGCCGTCGAGCACGGTCAGCGAGCCGGCGGCATCGGTGTAGTGGCGCTCGACGCCGGCAAGCTCGAGGATCGGGGCGGTTCGCCCATCGGGTGGAGCCGGATGCGGATGGGGCCGGTTCATTCGTAGCGCAGCGCCTGGACGGGATCGAGCCGCGCCGCGCGCCATGCCGGGTAGATCGTGGCGAGGAAGGAGAGCGCGAGCGCCATGACGATCACCGAGATCGTTTCCCGGGCATCCATCTCCGCCGGGAGCTGGCTCAGGAAGTAGAGTTCCGGCGAGAACACGTCGGAGGCCGTGAGGCCCGCGATCCAGCCGCGCAGCGTCTCGATGTTGAGCGAGATGAGGACGCCGAGCAGGAAGCCGGCAAGCGTGCCGATGGTGCCGATCGATGACCCGATGATGAAGAAGATGCGCATGATCGCGCCCCGCGTGGCGCCCATCGTCCGCAGGATGGCGATGGCGTGTCCCTTCTCCTTCACGAGCATGGTCAGGCCCGAAATGATGTTGAGGGCCGCGATCAGGATGATGAGGCTGAGGATCAGGAACATCACGTTCCGCTCGACCTGGAGGGCGGAGAAGAACGTCATGTTGCGCTGCTGCCAGTCGGTCAGCAGGATCTGGCGCTCGGCCGCCGCCTCGATCGCCGGCCTGATCGCGTCGACGGCATCCGGATTGGACAGGTAGATCTCGATGGCGCTCGCTTCGTCATCGAGGTTGAAATAGGCCTGCGCCTCGGCAAATGGCATGAACACGAAGGTCGAATCGTACTCCGACATGCCGATCTCGAAGATCGCCGCCACCGGATAGGCCTTGATCCGCGGCGTCACCCCCATCGGCGTGACGTTGCCGCGGGGCGAGACGATGGTGATGCTGCTGCCGATGGTGAGCCCCAGGGCGCCGGCGAGTCGCGTGCCGATCGCCACGCCCTCGGACTCCGAGAAGCCTTCGAGCGTTCCGAGCCTGACGTTGTTGGCGACGCCGCGCACCTTGGGCAGATCCTCGTCGCGGACGCCGCGCACGATCACCCCGCTCGAGGTGTCCGTCCCGCTCGCCAGCGCCTGCCCCTCGACCAGCGGCACGACCGAGACCACGCCGTTGACCAGCGCGATGCGGTCGGACACCGGTCCGTAGTCGGTGAGCGGCCCGTCGATGGGCTGCACGATCAGGTGGCCGTTGAGGCCGAGGATCTTGTCGATCAGCTGGGCGCGGAAGCCGTTCATCACCGCCATGACGATGATCAGCGTCGCCACGCCGAGCATGATCCCGATGAACGAGAAGCCCGCGATCACGGAGATGAACGCCTCGCGGCGGCGGGCGCGGAGATAGCGCCCGGCGATCATCCATTCGAAGCGCGCGAATGCCCGGGTGCCGACCGGCGCGCTCCCCGGCGTCGCCTTCGGCCGCGCCCCCGGGCGTCTAGCCGCTGGCGCCGGCAACGAGTCGGTTGACTGCGCCATCGATGTTCAGGGTCTCCCGTTGGCCGGTCGCCCGACGCTTGACCTCGACTTCGCCCGAGGCGATTCCTTTCGGGCCCACAATGACCTGCCACGGCAGGCCGATCAAATCCATCGTCGCGAACTTGGCGCCGGCACGATTGTCGAGATCATCGTAGAGGACTTCGATTCCGGCGTTCGTGAGGCGTTCATAGATGCCTTCCGCAGCGGCATCCGTCGGGCCGTCACCGGGCTTCAGGTTGACGAGGCCGACCGCGAAGGGCGCCACGCTGTCCGGCCAGATGATGCCGGCATCGTCGTGCGACGCCTCGATGATCGCGCCAAGCAGACGCGACACGCCGACCCCGTAGGACCCGCCATGGATCGGCCGGTCGACGCCGTCCGGACCGGCGACGGCCGCCTTCATCGGCTCGGAATACTTCGTCCCGAAATAGAAGATCTGGCCGACCTCGATGCCGCGGGTGTGGAGGCGCTTGTCCTCGGGCACTTCGGCCTCGAAGCGCGCGGCATCGTGCACGTCCTCGGTCGCCGCATAGAGGGCGGTCCAGGGGGCGATCAGCGGCGCGAGGTCGGCGGTGTAGTCGACATCCTCGCCGGGAACCGGCGCTCCGAGCAGGTCGCGATGGAGATAGACGCCGGACTCCCCGGTCTCGGCAAGCACCAGGAACTCGTGGCTGAGGTCGCCGCCGATCGGCCCGGTCTCCGCCCGCATCGGAATCGCCGTCAGCCCCATCCGCGCGAAGGTTCGGAGATAGGCGACGAACATGCGGTTATAGGAAAGCCGCGCTGCCGCCTCGTCGATGTCGAAGGAGTAGGCGTCCTTCATGAGGAACTCGCGGCCGCGCATGACGCCGAACCGGGGCCGGACCTCGTCGCGGAACTTCCACTGGATGTGGTAGAGATTGAGCGGCAACGCCCGGTAGGAACTGACATAGGCGCGGAAGATCTCCGTCACCATCTCCTCGTTGGTCGGGCCGTAGAGCATGTCGCGCTCGTGCCGGTCCTCGATCCGCAGCATCTCCTTCCCGTAGTCGTCGTAGCGCCCGCTCTCCCGCCACAGGTCGGCGGGCTGGATCGTCGGCATCAGGATCTCGATGGCGCCGGCCCGGTCCTGCTCCTCGCGCACGATCTGCTCGATGTTGGCGAGGACCCGCCTGCCGAGCGGCAGCCAGGAATAGATGCCCGCCGCCTGCTGGCGGACAAGTCCGGCACGCAGCATGAGGCGGTGCGACACGATCTCCGCCTCCTTCGGCGTTTCGCGGAGGGTCGGGAGGAAGTAGCGGGACAGGCGCATGGCGCGGGCTTTTCCGGATTCTGGCGTTCGGCGGCGGCAGTCAATCGGCGCGCCCACGAAAACACAAGCCCCCTTTTCGGGCTGCCCGCGAGGGCCGAGGGCGTGGGTGTGTCGATTCGGTATCGGACGCGTTGGCGGGATGCCTGTCCAGTGCAAAATATTTGGGCCAGTCCCGCACAAAATGGTGACAAGTCGATCTAGTTTCGCTAGGGTCCAGACCATAAGAGAGTGGATGGAACCGGCCGGCAGCAAAGGCCCTCTGGCACTCGAAAAACAGCAATGCATCGCGGTCTAAGTCTTGGGAGGAAGATTCCCCTTCGGGCGCGCCTGACGGCAGCAGCCACGGATCCTGAGGAAAGTCGGGCCTAACGACCTGGCTTGGATTTGTGGAAGGGGTCTATGACGCGGAACTGATCAGCAAGGCCGAAAGGCCTTGCTTTTTTTCTGGGCAGATGGGCGCTAGCGGCGCCCTTCGAGCCAGTCGGCGATGTCGACCACGCCGATCCCGTAGTGGCCGAACAGCCCCCAGATGAAGAAGGTCACGATCGCCGCGACGACCGAGGTGATGAGCGCCTTTCGCAGAAGCCGCGGACTTGCCGGCGCGCCCGGATCGGTGCCGAGCACCACCTCCCCTTCCTCCTGCTGCGTCCGCATGCCCCAGGGCAGCACCGCGAAAAGGACGGTCCACCAGACGACGAAGTAGATCGCGATGATGCTGCCGATCGGCATGGCTTCACCTCTGCTCCAACTCGATCAGCGTGCCCTGGAAGTCCTTCGGGTGGAGAAAGACGACGGGCTTGCCG
>JAEZEN010000104.1 GCA_023433185.1 Pseudomonadota bacterium
GAAACTGCCCGAGCCCTCGAAGATGTAGGCGAAGGCGTGCCGGTTGTTCTCGACCTTGAAGGTCTTCTTCCTGCCCGGCGGCACGAAGATGTCGAGGTAGCGCGGATCGGCGGCGACGCCCTCGACCGGCCCCTTCTTGCCCCAGAAGTCGCCGGTGATGACGCGCACGATGGTGCCGTCGTCGTCGACCACCTCGGGAATGTCCGGCGCCTTGATGTCCTGGTAGCGCGGCGCGGTCATCTTGTGGGCGCGGGGCAGGTTGGCCCAGAGCTGGAAGCCGTGCATCCGGCCCTTCTGGTCGCCCTGCGGCATCTCCTGGTGGAGGATGCCCGAGCCCGCCGTCATCCACTGGACGTCGCCGGCGCCGAGCGTGCCGCGGTTGCCGAGGCTGTCGCCGTGCTCGACCGTGCCGTTCAGCACATAGGTGATCGTCTCGATGCCCCTGTGGGGATGCCACGGGAAGCCGGCGAGATAGTCGTCCGGATTGTCGTTGCGGAAATCGTCGAACAGCAGAAACGGATCGGTGGCATGGGTATCCCCGAAGCCGAAGGCGCGATGGAGCTTCACGCCCGCCCCTTCCGTATGGGGCTGCGCCGTGATGATCCGGTTGACGGGACGAAGGGACATTGGCTGGTCTCCCTGATGGATAACATCAGATAAACTGATGATAACGTGGAATTTTCCTTCGGCGACAAAGATGGTCAGGCGCTGCCATAATGCAAGTCCGGCATGGGAGCCATGCCGCATTGGTGCCGGACAAGGTACACTCGGCGGGAATCAACCTTGTCGAGGAGCCTCCGGTTATGGCCGAGCCGCCGAAGAGACGCACCAGCCGCGATCCGCGCGAGGCGGCGGAGGCCGCGTTCCGCAGCCTCAATGCGCCACCCGAACCTGCCGAACCGAAGCGCGCCGCGGTACCGGGCGTGAAGGAACAGGTGACGCTCCGCATCGATCGCGAGATTCTCGACCACTATCAGGCCGAGGGCCCGGGCTGGCAGGACCGCATGATCGAGGCGCTGCGGCAGGCGGCGAAGACCCCGGAATCGATCCCGGTGGACAAGCTCAACGCCTCGAACGACGAATAGGCGATCGGAAGTCCGCTCCCTTCCTTAACTTCGCCCACATGCCTATTCTCAATGATCGGCATGCGGCGACGACGCCGTAGCCTCCCGGATATCAGGAACCGTGCGCGACCCATTCGAGAACCAGAACCGCCGCAAGCGGACCGTGCGCGCCATCGACATCGACGCGTGGGTCGATTCGAGCCTATATCGGACGTGGCGCTTCATCGCCGGCCGCGCCGAGGCCTTCTCGCTCTTCATGCGGCGCTTCCGGGTCACCGGCTTCAAGCGCGGCGCGTCCGAAGTGCTCGGCGACACCCTGACACTTGGTACCGGCGGTCTCGTCCTCCTGATGATGCTGGCGCTGCCGGCCTGGGAGGCGACGCGCGGCGACTGGCGCGCCGTCGGCGACTATTCCGTCACCTTCCTCGACCGCTACGGCAACGAAATCGGCAAGCGCGGCGTCAAGCGGAACGAAACCGTGCAGCTCGACGAGATGCCGGACCACTTGATCAAGGCGGTGCTCGCGACCGAGGATCGCCGCTTCTTCACCCATTTCGGCATCGACGTGCTGGGCACGATCCGCGCGCTCAGCGAGAACGTGCGGGCAAACACCGTCGTCCAGGGTGGCTCCTCGCTGTCGCAGCAACTCGCCAAGAACCTGTTCCTGTCGAACGAGCGCACGCTGGAGCGCAAGATCAAGGAAGCCTTCCTGGCGATGTGGCTCGAGGCGAACCTCTCCAAGCAGGAGATCCTCAAGCTCTATCTTGACCGCGCCTATATGGGCGGCGGCAATTTCGGCGTCGAGGCCGCCTCGGAATTCTACTTCGGCAAGTCCGTGAAGACGGTCAACCTGGCCGAGGCCGCCCTGCTCGCCGGTCTCTTCAAGGCACCCGCCCGCTACGCCCCGCACATCAACCTGCCCGCCGCCCGCGCCCGCGCCAACGAGGTGCTGACCAACATGGTCCAGGCCGGGTTCCTGACCGAAGGCCAGGTGATCGGGGCCCGCCGGAAGCCCGCCGATGTCGTCGATCGCGCCGGCGCCGTCGGCTCGCCCGACTATTTCATGGACTGGGCCTACGAGGAGGTGAAGAAGCTCCGCCTCGGCGGCGACCGCAGCCTGATCGTGCGCGCCACCGTCGATCTCGGCATGCAGAAGACGGCTGAGGAAGCCGTCGAGACCGTCATGCGCGAGCAGGGCGACGCCTATGGCGTCAAGCAGGCGGCGCTGGTTTCCATGGACGTCCACGGCGCGGTGCGCGCCATGGTCGGCGGCCGCGACTACGGCGAGAGCCAGTTCAATCGTGCCACCGACGCGCTCCGTCAGCCGGGCTCGTCCTTCAAGGTCTACGTCTACGCGGCGGCGATCATGCTCAAGGGCTACACCCCGGAGAGCGTCGTCCGCGATGCGCCGATCTGCGTCGGCAACTGGTGCCCGCGCAACTATTCCGGCGGCTTCTCCGGGGCGATGACCCTGACCACCGCCCTCGTCAAGTCGATCAACACCATCCCGGTCCGGCTCGCCAATGACGTGACCCGCGCCAAGGTCATCGAGATCGGCCACGCGATGGGGCTGACGACGGAACTGCCCTCGAGCGCCTCGCTGCCGCTCGGCGCGGCGGAGGTCACCGTCCTCGATCAGGCCGCCGGCTACTCGGTCCTCGCCAATGGCGGCTACAGTGCCAAGCCCTATGGCTTCACCCAGATCATGACATCTGGCGGCGACATCATCTACGCCCACCGGAAGGACGCCCCGAAGCCCCACCGCGTGCTCGACGACACCACCGTTGCGGCGATGAACACGATGCTCGCCCAGGTCCCCGAATGGGGGACGGGACGCCGGGCCAAGCTCGATGGCATCCGCACCGCGGGCAAGACCGGCACGACCTCGGCCTACCGCGACGCCTGGTTCGTCGGATATACCGGCAACTACACGACCGCCGTCTGGATGGGCAACGACGGTTATGGTTCGACCCGCCGCCTCACCGGCGGCATCCTGCCCGCCATGGTCTTCAACAAGTTCATGACCTACGCCCATCAGGGCATCCCGCTGAAGCCGATCCCGTTCGTCGAACCGGAAAAGTCGCCGGGCGCCGCGGAGCCGGCCGTCGCCGATGCCGGCGAGAGCACCCCCGACACCTCGGTTTCGGCCGCGGCGGGCGTCCTCACGGCCCTCACCACGACGCGGCTGATCCAGATCGAACGCCTGTTCCACACCGCCTCGCGCCTCCAGCCGACGGCCGACATGAGCCAGCCCGCTTCCGTGACCGTCGCGGCGACGCCCGAAGCGGGCGAGGCCCCGTCAACCCAGCCCCAGTAGGCCGGGGCCTTGCATCCGGCGATGCCCGGGCGTAGCGCCATGCGCTTACCAAGCTTCTTCGGGACTGCCGGCCTTTGCGTTTCCTGATCGACATCGCCATCGCCGTGATCATCGCCGCCGCCCTCGGCCTCGCCACGGCCTGGTATGCGGTCGACCGCGGGCCGCTCTTCGGCGGCATCGCCATCGGGCCATGGCAGGCCTGGCCGAGCGCCGGCAGCCCCAATGCCGACCCCTATGCGATCGCCCGGCTGGCGCGCACCGGCGAGATGCCGCTCGGCGCGGGCGAGGGCCTCGCCCTGACGGCGCGGACCGACAGCGCCGACGAACCGCTCGACGGCAACTGCACCTACCGTCTCGATGGCCTGACGCCGGCGGCGCGGCTGTGGACGCTCACCGCCTATGACGGCAGCGGCCGGCTGATGGCCAATGCCGCGCGCCGTTCCGGCTTCCATTCGCGCGAGGTTCTCCGCCGGCCGGACGGCAGCTTCGTCGTCACGGTCTCCCCCGACGTACAGCCCGGCAACTGGCTGCCGGTGGCGCCCGGGACTCCCTTCGTCCTGGTCTTCCACCTCTACGACACGCCGCTCACCACCGGGGGCGAGGTATCCGACCGCATGATGCCGAGCATCGAGCGCGAGGCCTGCCGATGAGGGGCACGATCCTTTTCGTCATCGGCGGCCTGATGCTGGCCGGCATCATCCACATCGTCACCGTGCTGATGGTGCCGTCTTTCGCGACCAGCGATGCCTGGGCGGAAATGCGCCGCTTCGGGCGCGTGGGCACCTTCCACACCCTTCCCATGGCCGAAGCCGGCACCGAGCGGCTGACCGGTCTCGACCCGCGGATGCTGCACGCGGTGTGCCTCTTCTCGCTGGCCGACGGTCCGGTCCGGATCACCGCCAACCTGCCCGACGATTTCTGGTCCATCGCCGTCTTCGACCGCCGGGGGCGCAACGCCTACAGCATCAACGACCGATCCGCCGATGGCCTCGACCTCGACCTCGCCGTCATAACGCCGGTGCAGATGGCGCAGCTCCGGCAGGACCCGCCCGAAGCGCTCGAAACCGCCATCGTCATCGAGCTGCCGATCGAGGAGGGCATCGCCCTGCTCCGCGTCTTCGTCGCCGACGAGACCCTGCTGCCGCAGGCCCGCGCGGCGCTCGAGACGGCCGACTGCGCCGGCGCGCTCTGACGTCAGACGGTCTCCAGGAACGACCGGCCGCCGCGATCCTCGACGGCGACGACCCAGATGTCGGGATCGAACTTGAGCTCGCTGTCGACCCTGTCGCGGATGGCCGCCGCATCGACGCCTTCCGCGACTTTCTGGAAGAGCCGGTCGGAGGGCCGTGCCTCGTCGAAGACCATCTGCGGCGCCGGCCCATAGAGATCGCTGGTCCCGTCGAGGCGGTCGACCACGACGAAGATGGCACCCGCCTCCTCGGCTCCGCGGCGCACCACGACGGCTGGCGCCCCTTCGAGATTGCAGCGCCGCACATGGGCGGCAACCCACAGGCCGGAAGTGACCCGCGCCATGGCGGTCAGGCGGCTTCCATCGCCCCGATGGCGACGAGGCGCTGGATGAGCGTGTCGCCGGCCGCGCCGGTGATCGGCAGGCCGTTGTCGAGTTCAAAGCGGCGGATCGCGGCGATGGTGCCTTCGTCAGCGACACCATCCTCCGGCACCGGGCCGTAGCCGATCATGTTGAGGGCCTTCTGCACCGACAGCGTCCGGCGGGCGCCGATGTCGGCCGAGGCTTCCGGTTCGGGCGCGGTGCCTGCCGCCGGCGCCGATGCCCGGGTTACGACCGCCGGCTCGGGCTCCGGGGCGGTCGCGACGGCAGGCGGCGCGGCCTTCGGCGGATAGCTCAGCAGTTCGCCCGCGGGCGCGGCGGGCACCTCGGCGGCGACCGTCTCCAGCGC
>JAEZEN010000124.1 GCA_023433185.1 Pseudomonadota bacterium
GCCGTGAGATGCGCCGCGATGAGCCGGCCGAGCATCGCCTCCGCCGTGGCGTCGAGGGCGGTGGCGGGCTCGTCGAGCAGCCAGACCGGCCGTTCCGCGACGAGCAGCCGGGCCAGCGCCACCCGACGCTTCTGGCCCGCCGACAGGCGCCCGGCGGGAATGTCGAGAAGATGGGCGAGGCCGACCGCGTCGAGCGCCGCATCGATGTCGCCAGTCCCGCCGTAGAGCGCCCGCCCGTAAGCGAGGTTGTCGGCGACGGTGAGCGCCGCCTTGAGCCCGTCGAGATGGCCGAAGTAGTGCATCGCGCCGGACATGCCGGCCTCGGGCACCGGCTCGAGGCGGAGCGTGCCGCCCCCCGGGGCCAGCAGCCCGGCAATCACCCGCAGGAGCGTCGACTTGCCCGCGCCATTGGGGCCGACGAGGGCCAGCATCTCCCCCGATGCGACGGCGAAGCCGACATCCGCAAAGATCACGCGCCCGCCCCGGACGGCGGCCAGGCCCTCCCCGATCAGCCGCATGGCGCGCCGTTTGCCGAGACTTTGGGCATCATGGCCGGGCGAGGGCCAGACCGAGCAACGAAACGACCCCTGGATCCGTCCCGGCGCACATCCATCCATCCCTTTGTCTGGAACCGATCCACGAAATTCACTATAAGGCCGGCAGCCCGCGCCGTCGCGGTCTCCGGTGCCATCCGTGCGCCGGCGGGCCGACCAGCCCGCCCGGGCGGTGCACGCCATCTCATCGAGGACGTCCCTCCCGTGACCAGCGACAGCTTCAAGAGCCTCCGGACCCTCACCGTCGGGTCCAGCACCTACGACTACTACAGCCTCGCGGAGGCCGAGAAGAACGGCCTCGAGGGGATATCCCGCCTGCCGTTCTCGCTCAAGGTGCTGCTCGAGAACCTGCTGCGCTCGGAGGACGGCCGCTCGGTGACCGCCGACGACATCCGCGGCATGGTCGAGTGGCTCGGAACACGGCGCAGCCAGCGCGAGATCGCCTTCCGCCCGGCCCGTGTGCTGATGCAGGACTTCACCGGCGTGCCGGCCGTCGTCGACCTCGCCGCGATGCGCGACGCGATGCGTGCGCTCGGCGGCAATCCCGACCGAATCAACCCGCTGGTCCCCGTCGATCTCGTCATCGACCACTCGGTGATCGTCGACGATTTCGGCAATCCGCGCGCCTTCGGCCGCAACGTCGAGCTCGAATACGAGCGCAACGGCGAGCGCTACCGGTTCCTCCGCTGGGGGCAGTCGGCCTTCCGCAACTTCCGCGTGGTGCCGCCCGGCACCGGCATCTGCCACCAGGTCAACCTCGAGTACCTGTCCCAGACCGTCTGGGTGAACACCGAGGGCGACCGGCCCGTCGCCTATCCCGACACCCTCGTCGGCACCGACAGCCACACGACGATGGTCAACGGCCTCGCCGTGCTCGGCTGGGGCGTCGGCTGCATCGAGGCCGAGGCGGCGATGCTCGGCCAGCCGATCTCAATGCTGATCCCCGAGGTCATCGGCTTCCGCCTCACCGGCAAGCTCCGCGAGGGCGTCACCGCTACCGACCTCGTGCTGACGGTGACGGAGATGCTGCGCAAGAAGGGCGTGGTCGGCAAGTTCGTCGAGTTCTACGGCCCCGGACTCGACCACATGGCGCTCGAGGACCGTGCGACGATCGGCAACATGGCGCCGGAATACGGTGCGACCTGCGGCATCTTCCCGATCGACGCCGAGACGCTGCGCTATCTCACCCACACCGGCCGCGACAAGGAGCGCGTCGATCTGGTCGAGGCCTACGCGAAGGCGCAGGGCATGTTCCGCGACGCCTCGACGCCGGAGCCGGAGTTCACCGACACTCTCAGCCTCGACATGGACACCGTCGCGCCGTCCCTCGCCGGCCCCAAGCGGCCGCAGGACCGCGTCCTCCTGACCGAGGCCAAGCAGAAGTTCATCGCCGCCCTCGACACCGAATTCAAGAAGAGCGACGACGGGAGCCCACGCATCGCCGTGAAGGGCGAGGCCTTCGACGTCGGGCACGGCGACGTGGTGATCGCCGCGATCACCTCCTGCACCAACACCTCCAATCCCTACGTGATGATGGGCGCCGGGCTGCTCGCCCGCAACGCCGTCGAGCGCGGGCTGAAGTCGAAGCCTTGGGTGAAGACCTCGCTTGCCCCGGGCAGCCAGGTCGTCGGCGAGTATCTCGAGCGCTCGGGTCTGCAGGGCGACCTCGACACGCTCGGCTTCAACCTCGTCGGCTTCGGCTGTACCACCTGCATCGGAAATTCCGGCCCCCTCCCCGCGCCGATCTCCGCCGCGATCGAGGAGGGCGATCTGGTCGCCGCTTCGGTGCTCTCGGGCAACCGGAACTTCGAAGGCCGCATCAATCCCGACGTTCGGGCCAATTACCTCGCCTCGCCGCCGCTGGTCGTCGCCTACGCGCTCGCCGGCTCGATGCAGGTCGACCTGACGACCGAGCCGCTCGGCGTCGACCGCGACGGCAGGCCGGTGTTCCTCCGGGACATCTGGCCCTCCACCAAGGAGACCGCCGAGTTCGTGCGCCAGCACATCACCAGCGACCTGTTCCGCTCCAAGTATGCCGACGTCTTCGCCGGCGACGAGCACTGGAAGACGATCCCCGTCGAGGGCGGGCTGACCTTCGCCTGGACCGACGGCTCGACCTACGTGCAGAACCCGCCCTACTTCGAGGGCATGAAGGCGGCGCCGGAACCGGTCACCGACATCGCCGATGCGCGGATCCTCGGCCTGTTCCTCGATTCGATCACCACCGACCACATCTCGCCGGCGGGATCGATCCGCGCCAACAGTCCGGCGGGCGCCTATCTCATCGACCACGGCGTCAAGCCGGCCGACTGCAACCAGTACGGCACGCGGCGCGGCAATCACGAGGTGATGATGCGCGGCACCTTCGCCAATATCCGCATCAAGAACCAGATGGTGCCGGGCGTCGAGGGCGGCTTCACCAAGGGGCCGGAC
>JAEZEN010000154.1 GCA_023433185.1 Pseudomonadota bacterium
TGGAAGCACAGCCGATGACAGGAAACCCCGAGAACACCGCGAACGTCGTCCCGCTCGAGGAGAACGTCGAGCAACTGATGGTGCAGATTGCAAGGATGGCCTACCAGCAGGATCGTTCGCTCACCGAGATCGCAGCGGAGACCGGCATCAATCGCTGGCGGGTCAGCCGGCTCCTGCAGGAAGCGCGCGACGTCGGAATCGTGCGCATCGAAATCGTCCCCCGTGCTGGCCGATGCCCGGAGCTCGAGACCGGCCTGATCAAGCGCTTCGGCCTGCGCGACGCCATCGTCATTCCCGGCGAGCCGTACGGTGGCCACGGACCGGAGGGCATCGCCAAGGCGGCCGGACACTATCTGGCGTCGCTGAACCCGCGCCCGTCGACGGTTGGCGTCTCCTGGGGCCGAACGATGTCCGCCGTGGCCCACTGGCTTCCGCTTCGCTGGAACGAAGGCGTCACGGTCGTGCAGATCAACGGCACGGTCGCCCTCAACGCCAACGGCGAGCGCACCAATGATGTGGCGGAGACCTTCGCCCGAAAGGCGAACGGCCGCTATGTGCCCCTGCCCGTTCCAGCCATCGTCGGCGAACGTGCGACGCGTGAAGTGCTGGAGCGCGACCGCATCGTCCGCGACGTGCTGACGCTCGCGCGGTCTGCGGAGGTGCTGTGCTTCTCCTTCGGCAGCCTGAACGAGGACTCGGTGCTGCTTCAGTCGGGCAACATCCTGCGCGCGGAGCAACGCGCGCTGCTCAAGGCGGGTGCGGTCGGCGACTTGCTCAGCCGGTTCGTCAACCGCGACGGCAACATCGTCGACCCGGAACTCGACGCGCGGACGATCGGCCTGTCGCTCGATTTTCTCAAGGGCCATCCCCATGCGATCGGCATCGCGGCCGGCCCGGCCAAGAACGACGTCACGATCAGTACCCTCCGAGCAGGCCTCGTCAGCGTGCTGGTCACCACCGAGACCACGGCAATCCATGTCCTGGAGCATACGCGATGAACGCAATCGCAGCGAATGTGGCGCGAATGTCGGCGGGCCAGCCGCGGGGTCAGCACGGGTCGAACACCGCACGAAACGCAGGCACGGCGCTCCGGCCCGAGATGTTCGAGGGCCATGCCGTCAATCGCTCCGCGGCCGAGCGGCGCGCCGGCACCTTGACCGCGCGCCGCTCGGTGAAGAAGGCGAACCAGGCCGCCTGGCTGGTCAATGCCATCCGATGCATGGACCTCACCACCCTCTCCGGGGACGATACCGCCGGCCGCGTCCATCGCCTCTGCGCGAAGGCCCGCGAGCCGCTCGCCCCACGCCTCGTGGAGGGTCTCGGCGTCGGCGCGATGAAGATCACGGTGGGGGCGGTTTGCGTCTATCCGACGATGGTCGGCCATGCCGTGAAGGCCCTGCAAGGCTCCGGCATACCGGTCGCATCGGTCGCCACCGGGTTTCCCGCCGGGCTGTTGCCGCTCCGCCTGCGGCTCGAGGAAATTCGCTACGCCGTCGAAGAAGGCGCGGACGAGATCGATATCGTCATCACCCGCGAGCACGTCCTGAAGCGTGTCTGGAGCGCGCTTCATGACGAGGTCAGCCAGATGCGGGAAGCCTGCGGCTCCGCCCACATGAAGGCGATCCTCGCGACCGGCGACCTCGAGACCCTCCGCAACGTCTACGCGGCCTCGATGGTGGCCATGCAGGCCGGTGCCGACTTCATCAAGACCTCGACCGGAAAGGAAGGCGTCAACGCCACACTGCCGGTCAGCCTGGTCATGGCCCGTGCCATCCGCGACTACGGGATGGAGACCGGGTTCAGGATCGGCTTCAAGCCGGCGGGCGGCATGAAGAGCGCGAAGGATGCGCTTGCCTGGCAGATCCTCATGAGAGAGGAACTCGGCACCGAATGGCTGCGACCGGAGCTCTTCCGACTCGGCGCTTCGTCGATGCTCGCCGACATAGAACGCCAGCTTGAACACCATATCACCGGCCGCTACGCGGCGTCGCACCGCCACGCCATCGCCTGAGGACACCGATCGTGACGTCAATCGCCGAACTGATCGAGACCATGGAATACGGCCCGGCACCGGAGAACCCGGACATCGTCAATGCATGGCTCGCCGACAATGAGGCCGGCTTCGGGCACTACATCGCGGGCGCTTTCACGAGGCCGGGCAAGACATTTGCGATCACCAATCCCGCCACCGGCGAGACGGTGGCAAGGGTGACGGAGGGCAGCACCGAGGACGTCGACACGGCGGTGAAGGCGGCGGCGGCGGCCTTCCCGAAATGGTCCGCTCTGCCCGGCCACGAGCGCGCCCGATGGCTCTATGCCCTCGCCCGTCACATCCAGCAGCATTCCCGCTTCCTCGCCGTTCTGGAATCGATCGACAACGGCAAGCCGATCCGTGAATCCCGCGACATCGACGTGCCGCTGGTCGCACGCCACTTCTACCACCACGCCGGATGGGCGGAGATCGTCGACACCGAGTTCCCCGACGCGCGCCCGGTCGGCGTATGCGGCCAGGTGATCCCCTGGAATTTCCCGCTCCTCATGCTGGCGTGGAAGATTGCGCCGGCCCTCGCGGCCGGCAACACCGTGGTCCTCAAGCCCGCCGAGTATACCCCCCTGACGGCGCTCGCCTTCGCCAGAATCTGCGACGAGGTCGGCTTGCCGAAGGGCGTCGTCAACATCGTCACGGGAGGCGGCGAGACGGGCGCGGCGATCGTCGCCCACCCCGGTGTCGACAAGGTCGCCTTCACCGGTTCCACCGAGGTCGGCAAGCTCATCCGCCGCCAGACGGCCGGCTCCGGCAAGAAGCTGACGCTTGAGCTCGGCGGCAAGTCGCCCTTCATCGTCTTCTCGGACGCCGATCTCGACGCCGCGGTGGAAGGGGTCGTCGACGCGATCTGGTTCAACCAGGGGCAGGTTTGCTGCGCCGGCTCGCGAATACTCGTTGCCGAGGGCGCGGCCGACCGTTTGGTCGCACTCCTCAAGGCACGCATGAAGCATCTGCGTGTCGGCGATCCGCTCGACAAGTCGACCGATGTCGGGGCGATCGTTCATCCGGTCCAGCTCTCCCGCATCAGGGAACTCGTGGCGCAAGGTGTCGCGGAAGGGGCCGTGCTGCACCAGGGCACCGCGCCAGCCGGGTGCTTCTACCCGCCGACCCTCGTGACCGAGGTCGAGCCAGCCTCGATCCTGGCCACCGAGGAGATCTTCGGGCCGGTCGTCACGCTCACGACGTTCCGAACACCGAGGGACGCCATCCAGCTCGCCAACAACACCCGCTACGGACTCGCGGCCTCCGTCTGGTCCGAGAACATCAACCAGTCGCTGGGTGTCGCGGCCGAGCTCAAGGCCGGCGTCGTGTGGATCAACTGCACGAACGTGTTCGATGCGGGTGCGGGTTTCGGCGGCTATCGCGAGAGCGGCTACGGCCGGGAGGGAGGGCGCGAGGGCATGATGGCATACCTCGCCTTCCCGACGCCGCAGGCCGCGATGAGCCCCGATGCACCGTCGCCGATCGCCCCGGTGCCGGGACTGGGCGGTGCGGTCGTCGGCATAGACCGGACTGCGAAGCTGTTCATCGGCGGCAATCAAAGGCGCCCCGATTCCGGCTACGCCTATCCTGTCGTCGGCACGAAGGGTACTGCTGTCGGGCTCGCCGGCCATGGCAATCGCAAGGACATCCGGGATGCCGTGGAAGCGGCGACCGGTGTCAAGGGCTGGGGCGCATCGACCGGACACGGCCGCGCGCAGGTTCTCTACTATATCGGCGAGAATCTCTCCGCCCGCGCAGATGAATTCGCACGGCGCCTGCAGAGCTTCGGCCGGCCACCGGCGGCCGCCAGGGCCGAGGTCGAGACCTCCATCCGAAGGTGCTTCTGGTATGCCGCGCAGGCCGACAAGTTCGATGGCGCCGTGCACCAGACGAAGTCGGCCCACGTCACGATCGCCATGCATGAGGCACTCGGCGTCGTCGGCATTTGCTGCCCAACCGCCAGTCCGCTCCTCGGTTTCCTGTCGCTGGTCCTGCCCGCGATCGCGATGGGGAATTGCGTGGTCGCCGTGCCGTCGCAGTCCCATCCGCTGGCTGCGACCGATCTCTACCAGGTCCTCGAAACGTCCGACGTTCCCGGCGGCGTGGTCAACATCGTGAGCGGCGAGCGCGACGCGCTGGCAAGGACCCTTGCCGAGCACGACGGCGTCGACGCCATCTGGTACTTCGGCAGCAGCGACGGAATGCGGATGGTCGAGGCCGCCTCCGCGGGCAACCTCAAGCAGACCTGGACGGAAGCTGGCGGGGCACGCGACTGGGCCGGACGCGACGGTTTCGGCCGTCCGTTCCTGCAGCGGGCGACGCAGGTCAAGAACATCTGGGTGCCCTACGGCGAATGATCATCTTCGATTGCGACGGCGTGCTGGTGGACAGCGAGATCCTGTCCAACAGCATCGATGCCGAACTGATGACCGGGGTGGGCCATGCGATCTCCGCTTCCGAGCTGATCGAAAATTTCATCGGCCGGCCGAAGGCAGAAATCTGGGCGGACATCGCCGGCCGCCGCGGCGTTCCATGGCCGGACGGACTCCTGGCGAAGGCCGAATCGATCCTCGTCGAGCGCTTCGCGACCGACCTTCAGCCGGTCGATGGGGCGATCGAGGCGGTGGCCGCCTTGCCTGGTCCGCTCGCCGTGGCCTCGTCATCGGCGCTGCCCAAGCTGCGTCTGGCGCTTGCGGTCACCGGCCTGCTGCAGCGTTTCGATCCGCGCGTCTTTTCGGCGAGCCAGGTGGCCCGCGGCAAGCCCGAGCCGGACGTCTTCCTCCATGCGGCCGATCGCTGCGGCGTCCGCCCGGGCGACTGCATCGTCGTCGAGGACAGCGTGGCAGGCGTCACGGCCGCACGGCGCGCCGGCATGCGGGTGCTCGGCTTCACGGGTGGACGGCATTCCTATCGCGGACATGCCGACAAGCTCGCCGCCGGGGGCGCCCTCGAAGTCGTGGCGCACATGCGCGACCTGCCCGCGCGCCTCGGGGCGCTGGGCCGACCGCCCTCCGGCGGCCCTCCATCGCCGGCGGTCAGTACCGGGTCGTCGAGGTCACCGGCGAGGTGAACTCCAGTCCCTTGCTGGCGATGCTCGGGTTGCGCAGCGCGTAGAGCGAATAGAGCACGTCGATCACCTGCAGCTGGGCGATCTTGGCCATCATCGACTCGTGGTAGGCGGCACTTCCGGCGGGACCGGTGACGGTCGGGGTGTAGAGCCTGATATCCGAATAGCGCACGATCGGACTGTCGGCGAAGGACGTGATGCACATGGTGGTGGTGCCCCTGTCCTTGGCCGTTCGCATCGCATCGACCGTCGAGATCGTGCGGCCCGAGTTCGAGACGCCGATCGCCAGCTTGCCGGGCCCGAGCGTCGCAATCGACACCTGCCGGACGTTCACATCGCGGAAGAACTGGCAGCTCTTGCCGACGCGCATGAAGCGGAACAGGGCGTTCTCGACCGACAGCAGCGACACGCCGGTGGCGAAGAATGCGATGGTCTCCGCGTTCTCGATCGCCTGAACCGCTGCATCGAGATGATCGATGTTGAGCGTCGTCGCCGTATCCTGGACGGTCTGAAGGTAGCGCGTGGAGATCTTGGAGACCACCGTCGGGCCGTCGTCGCCTTCGTCGATATCCTCGTAGAACTTCGCGTCGCCGACGGACGATGAGCCCGACCGGGAATGGTTCTGGGAGAGTTCCTCGGCAATGAGGATCTTGAAGAGCTGAAAGCTCGCAACGTCGACCTCCCGGACGAAGCGCGTGACGGTCGATTCCGATACCTTGCACTCAGCGGCGAGGTCCTTGATCGAAATCGACTTGACCTGTTCGGGAGACTTCAGGACGCGCTCGGCAATCCGCCGGAGCGCCGGATTGAGGTACGGGGACATGTACCGCAACCGGCTGAGTATCCCAACCTGCATGGCAGCGGACATGAAAACGTCTCCAATTCCCAGACGACCGACGCGGGGCGCGGGCTTCTCATAGCATGTCTACGGAAATTTTCTCGATGGGACCCCTACCAAGGTTTCACGGCCTCCCGCGCCAGCGAAACCGCCCCTTGGAGAAAATCGAACGAGCGTTTCGCGACGACTTCGGCGTCGTCCCAGCCGTGTCGCCAGAGGCTGACGCCGCCCACCAGGTCCGGGCCCAGCCGCCGCGCCGAAAAGCACTCGATGGTGAAGTCGCCCGCATAGCCCACAGCCGCCAGGGACCGGAAGTAGGTGGTCCAGTCGAAGGTCCCGGCCCCTACCTCGCCGCGATGGTTGTCGGCGACGTGGGCATAGCCGAGAAAGGCCGCATTGCGGGAGATCGCCGCGGCAATGTCCGCCTCCTCGATGTTCATGTGGAACGTGTCCATGTGGATGAACAGGTTCCGGCCTTCCGACCTGCGGATCAGCTCGGCCGCCTGATCGAGGGAGTTGACCATATGGGACTCGTAGCGGTTGACCGGCTCCAGCCCCAGCTTGAGGCCGAGACCGCCCGCATGGGCATCGAGCCGCGACAATGCCTCTGCCACGCGGTCGCGCTGGGCGGCGGAAGGCGGCGAAGGATAGCGGTTGAAGGCTGCGTAGGTTATGCCGCTGACGCCCGGGGCGCCGAGTTCGGCGGCAATGTCCAGGCAGCACCGCACCATTGCCTCACCGCGCCCCGCCACCCCCGCATCGTCGCTCGAAATATCCGCCGAGGCGGGCAGCGCCATCCCGAGCCGCGGGGCGAGTCCGGCATCGGCGATCACCTTCCTCGTCATGCCCACGTCGAGCGTGGCGGGATCGAAGATCAGGACCTCCATCAGTTCGTAGCCGATCCTGCTCGCCGTCTCGCAAGCGGCGCGCGCATTCGCCTCGGACCAGTCGTCGGTAAAGGCGAGGCTGTGGATTCCGAGCTTTCCCTTCATCTCATCTCTCCCCCGATGCGGCCGCCGCCGGCCCTCACCCGGGCCAGTTCGGGTTGTCGACCAGGGTCGGCATGCCGCCGCGGTCGACGAGCCGCTTGCGGAACCCGCGCGTGGCGATCGTGCCGTAGTCGTGTCCCGCGTGGCCGGGGAACGCGAAGAACAGGACGAAGGGCTCCGTGTCGGAGACGTTGATCGCCCTGTGTGCCCAGCAACCCGGCACGTAGACGCACGTCCCGGCGGTCATCTCGCGCCACTCGACGTCGCCATCCGGGGTCTCCATCATCATGCCGCCGTGACCGGAGAGGCAGTAGTACACCTCGGCGGTGTCGAGCACGGTGTGGAAGTGGCCCTTCGTCAGGTAATACTCGTCACCGATCCGTCCAGGCCGGAGGATGGTGGTGCCGTAGGCGACATTGCCGGCGGTCTCCGGGACACCCATGTCGAAATACTCGTAGACCATGGGATCGCTGTCCGACAGCGCGGCATCAAAGGCGGCGCGGTCGAGGAAGTAGCCCTTCAGCGTAGAAAGGGGCCGACGAACCGGCTCACGCGTGCTCGACTTGCCGGTCCTGACGTCGAAGTCGACGGAAGTCGGCATCATCAGCGTCATGGACAGTCCTCCTTCCAGGATGCTGCCCGGCGGCTGCCGGTCATGCGTTGGCTTCTTCCGGATCGACCCAGGCCAGCGAACGCTGCACCGCCCTGGTCCAGCCCGCGTAGAGCTTCTCGACCCTCGCCGGGTCCATCTGGCGCTCGAAGGTGCGCTCGAGTTCGAACTTGTCCGAGAGTTCCGCACGGTCCTTCCAGTAGCCGACGGCGAGGCCCGCGAGGAACGCCGCGCCACGGGCCGCGGCCTCCGTCACCACCGGACGCAGGATGGGCAGGTTCGACATGTCGGCCTGGAACTGCATCACGAAGTCGTTGGTGCACGAGCCGCCGTCGACGCGGATGCTCGACACCTCGGTCTCCGACAGGTTCTCCATCGCCACCACCACGTCGTGGACCTGATACGCCATGCTCTCGAGCGCGGCACGGATGAGGTGCTCGCGATTGGCGCCGCGCGTCAGTCCCACGATCGTGCCGCGGGCATAGGCGTCCCAGAGCGGCGCCGACATGCCGGTGAAGGCGGGCACGAAATAGACGCCGTTGGTGTCTTCCGTCGTGACGATCGCATCGCTGCTCTTCTCGATGAGGCGCAACTCGTCGCGCAGCCATTGGATCGCCGCCCCGCAGATGAACAGGACACCCTCGATGGCATATTGCACCTTGCCGTCGAGGCTGACCGCAATGGTGGAGAGCATGCCGCTGCCCGGCGCGACCGGCGCGTCGCCCGTGTTCATCACCAGCGAAGCCGAGGTGCCGTAGGTGCACTTCGCCATCCCGCGCTCGAAGCACGCATGCCCGAAGAGCGCGCCCTGCTGATCGCCGACCGCCGAACCCACCGGAATCTCCCCGCCGAAAAGATCCGGCGCGGTCATCCCGAAGACATGCGACGTGTCGTGGACGGAAGGCAGGATGGCCCGCGGCACGTCGAGCTCGCGCAGCAGTCGCTCGTCCCAGTCGACGGTATGGATGTTGAAGAGGAGCGTGCGCGAGGCGTTGGTCACGTCCGTCGCGTGGACCTTGCCGCCGGTCAGGTTCCAGATCAGCCAGCTGTCGATGGTGCCGAAGAGCAGTTCGCCCTGCTCGGCGCGCGCCCGTGCGCCCGGGACGTGATCAAGGATCCAGGCGATCTTGGTGGCGGAGAAATAGGCATCGACCACGAGCCCGGTGGTATCCACGACGTAGCGCTCGAGGCCCCTGGCACGCAATGCGTCGCAGTGGCCGGCGGTGCGCCGGTCCTGCCAGCAGATCGAATTGTAGATCGGGCGGCCTGTGCTCCGCTCCCAGATCACGGTCGATTCGCGCTGGTTGGTGATGCCGATGGCAGCGATGTTGGCAGCCTGCAATCCGGCCTCCGCGATCGCCTGGCGCGCGACCTTCAGCTGCGTCTGCCAGATCACATCGGGATCGTGCTCCACCCAGCCCGGCCTGGGGTAGATCTGCGGGAACTCCTCCTGCGCGATCGTCACCACGCTGCCGGAACGATCGAAGATGACGGCCCGCGCGCTTGTCGTGCCCTCGTCGAAGGCGATCACATACTGTTCTGTCATCGCGGGCCCTCCCCTGTGGCGGCTTCAGCCGTTCGGCTTGAAGAGTATCTTGTGGTACGGACCGAATGTCCTTGCCTTGAGCTCACGGAAGAGATCCGGCGCCTCGTCGAGGCTCGCCCGGTGCGAGATGAGGGGCTCGACTTCGAGGCGCCCGGTTTCGAGGAGGCGGAGGATGTCGAGCCATTCCCGTCCCGGAAACGGCACGGAGTACGAATTCCACGATCCGATGATCCGCAGTTCCTCGCGAACCAGCTTGTCGAAGGCCGCCCCGGAGAAAGTCACATCGCCATAAGCGGTGCCGTAGAGGACGATGCTTCCCTGCTTCGCACAGGCGAGGATGGCGACGTCGCGGCCCTGATCGCTGCCGGCGGCTTCCAGCGCCAGCTTCACGCCGCGCCCCCCGGTCGCCGCCCTGACGGAGGCCACCGCATCTTCCCTCGCCGGGTTGATGCAGACGTCGGCGCCTATGCGGCGCGCCAGCGCGAGCTTCCCGTCGTCGACATCCACCGCGATCAGCGGACCCGCACCCGAGAGCCTCGCGAACTGGAGCGCGAAGCAGCCGAGCGCGCCGCAGCCGATAACCGCGACGGCATCGCCGAGCGCGAGGTGCACCTTCCGGATCCCATGCAGCACGATCGCCGCCGGCTCGATCGTCGCGGCGACCTCGAGGCTCACATGGTCGGGCACCTTCAGGGCATTGCGTGCCGGTGCGCGGAGGTACTCCGCGAAGGCGCCGTGGCTGCGCGAGCCGAGGAAATCGTAGTCGTCGCAGAGCGAGTAGTTTCCGCCGGCACACTGGTCGCAGCGGCCGCACGGGATCAGCGGGGCGACCGCCACCCGGTCGCCGACGGCGACGTTGTCGACGCCGGCGCCGGTGGCCTCGACCACGCCCGAGAACTCATGGCCCGGGATCGTCGGGAAGCGATAGGTGCCCGTCACCATCACGCGGCCGATATCCGAGCCGCAGATGCCGGCCGCCGCGACCCTGACCAGCACCTCTCCGTCGGCGACCGCGGGAACCGCGATGTCCTCGACCCGGAGGTCTCCTGGGGCGTGGAGGACGGCAGCCCGCATCACACCGCTTCCGCCTGCGGCAGGATCAGGGACTTCAGGCCATTGCCGCTCAGCGCGTGCTGAAACGCGGCAACGGCATCCTTCATGCCGAACCGGTCGGTCAGGACCTCCTTCACGTTGATCTGGCCGCTCTCGACCAACTGCATGGAGCGGGCATAGTCCTGGATGCTCGCGCCCGTGCTGCCCATGAGGCGCAGTCCGGAGTAGTGGATCTTGTTCGTGTCGATCTCGACCCTGGTGCCCTTGCTCAGGCCGGAAAAGAAGCTGGCACGTCCGTAGCGGGCAAGGACGGCCATGGCCTGGACCTGAAGCTCCGGCGCCGGTGCACAGGTGAGCGCGACATCGACGCCGCGCCCAGCGGTGAGGCGCATCACTTCATCGACAACGTCGACCTTGCTGGAATCGACCGTGTCGGTCGCCCCGTGCGTGGCAATCTCCTCGAGCCGGGTGGCCCGCCGGCCGACCACGATCGCCTGCCGGACACCGTAGGCCCGCGAGAGCATGAGGAAGAGCGCCGCAATCGGCCCGGTGCCCAGCACCAGCACACGGTCCTCCGGCGTCACGTCGGCGTCCTTCCATGCATTGAAGCAGCATGCGAGGGGCTCGATGAGGGACGCCGCCTCGTAGTCGAGGCTGGCGGGTATTTCGAACAGGTTGCCGCCGTAGATCGCCGCGGGCGTGGCGACCATGAACTGCTGGAAGCCGCCGTCGATGCTGATGCCGAAGGCGTCGTAATCCGGGCACATGTTGTTGAGCCCGCGCCGGCACATGTCGCAGTGGCCGCAGCCGATATTGGGCACAATGCAGACGCGTTGTCCCGTCTTCCAGTACGGTACGTTGGCGCCGACCGCCGCGATGTCCCCCGCGAGTTCGTGGCCGAGCACGCGGACGTCGCCCTCCCCGACCCGGTAGTGGCCGCCGCGGAAGATCTTGAGATCGGTCCCGCAGATCGCGGCTGCACGCACGCGGATCAGAATCTCGTTGTCCCGGATGCGCGGCTTCTCGCGCTCATCGAGCGTGATGACGCCTGGTCCCTTGAATACGGCGGACTTCACGGGGATCACACCTCCATCCCGTAGCGGTGAATCTTGTGCGTCGGATAGAGGGCGATGGTGGGGATCGTGACGTCCGGCGTTCGGGTGGCGACGTAGAGCGCCAGCCAGCCGACATTCTCCACGTCGATGCACGAGGCGTGGATGCCCTCCGTCAGTTCCTTCTCGTCGAGCCAGCCGTCCGTGTAGGCCTTGAGGTCGCCGTCATAGAGCCCCTTGTCGATGATCTCGGTCATCGGCGTCTTGACGTGGCTGGGGTTGAGAACGGTGACGCCGATGCCCTTGTCCCTGCCCTCGATGAGAATGTTCTTCGACAGCCCGAGCATGCCGTGCTTGGACGCCCGGTAGGGGCTGTGCCCCGGGCCCGATGCCACGCGCGTCGACGACGAGCCCATGTTGATGATGCGCCCGCCGAACGACTGCTTCTCCATGTAGAGGAAGGCTTCGCGGCAACACAGGAACACGGCGGTGAGGTTCGGCCCGATCGTCTTGTTCCACTCCTCGAGCGTCACCTCGGTGATCGGCGGAGCGAGGCTGTCGCGGCCGGCCGAGTTGACCAGCACGTCGATCCGCCCCCACGCATCGTCGACCCGGCGGAAGGCGCCGCGCACGGCCTCCTCGTCGGTCACGTCCGCGGCGATCTTCATGACCGTGCCGCCTTCGGACTCGATCTCGGCCGCAACCCGGTCGAGACGGGCGGCGTCGATGTCGACCATCGCCACCTTGCAGCCGGCGTCGCAATAGACCCGCGTCACCTCCTCGCCGATGCCCGAGGCTGCGCCGGTGACGATGCCCACCTTGCCTTCGAGGCTCAGGCGAGCGCGCCGCCCTTCCGAACCACTGCTCATCGCTTTGCCCCCGCTTTCAAGACCGGCCGGAACGACCTCATGGCGACTTCGGCGACCCTCATGTCGCAATCCTTCTCCAGACGGCCATCCTGATATCGTACAGAATTTTATTCGACAATGCTATAACAAAACTTAATTGCACCAAGTCGATCCTGTCGTCATCTGGGAGGTCATGGGGCCCCGCGCCTCAGCGACCGGTTCCGCCACGCGATCAGCAGGCCAGCGGCAGCCGGCACCAGGGCCAGGGACCAGGCGACCTCCGCCCGGCGCGGCTGGACCACAACGATCTCCCGCGCGATCGGCCCATCGCCGACCGACAGACGCCCCGCGGCGACCCCGCCATCAGGGGTATCGACCGGGAAACCGGACAGGTCGGAAATTTCGTCGGCAGTCGCCTCGCGGACGACGTAGCCGAAGCTCGAGCCCTGGGTCTGGACGACCTTGAGGTCGGTCCGTGGCACCTCGATCGGAGCGTCGCCCTTCCAGTCGAGCAAGAGGACGTCGACAGCGGACGGCTTCCGTCGCACCCAGATCTCGCGATCGCCCGGGGCAGCGCCCTGCGGGTTGACGACGCGCACATAGGCCAGTTCCGCATACCGGTCGGCGTCATGGACGGTGACGAAGAACCGGGAACCGGGCCTGACATAGACGCGGTCGTCGGCCCGGTTCGATTGAATGGGTCGGGTCCAGCGCTCTTCGGGAACGATGTCGAGCACCGCCACGTCGCTGCCCTCCACGTCGATGACCTGCAGCGTCTTGCGGGTCCCCGCGATCTCCTGCCCGTCCTCGACCAGCATCGCCTCATAGCGGCCGGCAGGCAGATTGACCCGGAACGCGGGCTGCGGCTCGGTGACCAGCTTGAGGAGCGGCTGCGGGCGTTTCGGCGCCGGCGGCACCGCGCGGACGCCCTCCCCGCGAAGCCGCGCGCTCGCCGCTTCCCGAAGCGCCGCCTCGTAGGCCGTGGTGGCACGCTGGATCGAAGTCAGTTCGCGGACGAATTCCCGCTCCTCCTCGCGGAACGCGGCATAGCCGCGCTCGGCGTCCTCGCCCCACAGCAATTCGCCCGTTCCCCGCACCGCCCCCTCGGGGTAGAGGATCGAATAGGGCTGCCGCTCGATCTCGGTGACCGCCCCCCGCGCATCGCGGATGACCAGCGTTCCCGGCACGTCGTCGTGTTGCCGCTCGAAGGCGACGTAGGTCTGCCTCGACAGGGGCCAGTAGTATTCCAGGGTACGGACGAAGTTCACCGCGTTGTCGACGCCCGGCATGAGGAACAGGTCGTCGACCGCCGACGGGACGAAGTTCTCCTTGTAGGCGTAGCCGTCCCAGACGCGATTGTGGGTGACGACCACCTCCCGCATCTCGGGCTCGATCGCGAGTGCCGGCGAGACCGCGAGGAGGGCCGCCAGGGCCGCCGGCAGATGACGCCTCATGCCGCCCCCCGCGCCCGGGTGATCTCGCCGCTCAGCACGATCGCCACCAGCGCGAGCCCCAAGGCGGCGACGACCTTCGACGGGCCGATCACGATGCTCCCGACCGCGGCCAGGCCGAGGTCGGCGAGGGATGCGGCCGGCGAAACCAGGGCGATCACCGGAGCCGCCTGCTCGAGGCCGGCCCGGACATACAGCATCGCGAGGCTGAGGTCGCGCGGCTGCGCCTGCTGGAGCAGGAGGAGCAGACCCTGCAGGGCGGACAGAACCGCCAGCGCCACCAGATAGGCGATCACTGCCGCCCGCACGCTGGCAAAGAGGCACGACACCAGCAGGCCCATCGCCATCACGGGGAGGACGAGCGCGACATTGGTCGCCAGGGCCTGCACGTCGTCCGGGCGTATGACCCCGGAACCGAGCGGCTGCGCGATCAGCATGAACGCGGCGTAGATGCCGAGCAGGACCAGGAGGACGACCGATTCGGCGGCGAACTTCGCCAGCACGATCGCCCGTGGGCCCGCCGGCGACATGAGCAGCACCTCGAGGGTCCCGTGCTCGCGTTCCCACGCCACGCCGGCGGCGAGGCGCATGCCGAGCAACACCGCCAGAAAGACGGATACGATGGCGTTCAGGATCGCGATCGGATTCGCCGTGACCAGCACCGTCTCGGTCTCGAAGCCGCTCTGGAACCCGCTGCCATAGACAACCGCGATCAGACACGCGCCCGAGGCCAGGAGGAACGGCCAGGGCGACCACAGCTTCGCCGTGATCTCCTTGCCGAAGAGCGCCACGACCGGGAAGGACCATGGGCGCGAGGGCTGCCGGGCGAGGGCCAGGTGCATGGCTACATCACGGTCCTGATGAGGCCGCCGTCGATGCGGAGGGCGGCGCCGTTCACGATTCCCGTGCGGCTGCTTCCGAGGAAGGTGACGAAATCCGCCACCTCCTCCGGCCGCGACAGGCGCTGGATGAGCGACGTGGCCCGGTTCTCGGCGACGAAGCGGCGCTCGGCCTCCGCCGTCTCGACACCCGGGTAGAGCCCGGCGATGAGCCTCGACACGCCCTCCGTGCTGCACGGCCCCGGGAGGACCGAATTGACGGTGACGGCGGTGCCCTTGGTGGTCTCGGCAAGGTTCCGCGCAAGCGACATCTGCATCGTCTTGGTGGCGCTGTAGGCCGGCATCTCCGGCGCGGGATTGATGCCCGACTCGCTCGCCATGAAGATGACGCGCCCGCTGTTGCGCGCCAGCATCTTCGGCAGGTAGTTGCGGCTTAGGCGGATGCCGCTCATCACGTTGGTTTCGATCAGTTCGAACCAGCGGTCGTCCCC
>JAEZEN010000208.1 GCA_023433185.1 Pseudomonadota bacterium
GGCCAGGGCCTCACGAGGCCAGGAGCTTCTCCGCCGCCATGACGGTCGGCAGCATCACGTTGGCGGCCGGCACCGTCGGCAGCACCGAGGCATCGATGACGCGCAGGCCACGGGTGCCGTAGACGCGGCCCTTCGGGTCGACGACACCCGCCCTCTCCGGCGCCGCCATCTTGCAGGTGCCGGTGAAGTGGTAGCCCGAGGCGAGCGCGCCGGCGATCATCCGGTCGAGCGCCGCGTCGTCCGCCATGGTCCCGGCGTCGACGCCGATCGGCGCTCGGAGCATCCCGGCGAGCGGCTCGGCCGAGATGACGTCCCAGCCACGGCGGACGATCTCGCGCATCACGCGCTGGTCGACCTCCTCCTCCAGGTAGTTGAGCGCGACATCGGGGGCCACGTCCGCGCGGGACGAGGCGATGCGGACCACGCCGGTCGAACGCGGCTTGTTGAGGACGCAGCCGATGCCGGCGACGTTCTCAAGGTCGCCGCCGCCGCTGCCGGCCAGGCCGCGGGCGCCCTCCCCGGTCGTGCGGACGTTGAGATAGCTGAACATGGTGAGCTGCGCGTCGAGCGTGCCCGGCTGCACCGTCGTCGAGAACCGCCACACCGCCTGCAGGCTGTAGTGCTCCGGGCTCCAGGCGTCGGGGCGCGGCTCGGCGAGGATCGGCACGACGCAATGGTCGCCGAGATTGTCCCCGACCGGCAGGTCGGCGACGACGCGGATATCGTGGGCGCGCAGGAGCCCCGCGGGGCCGACCCCGGAGCGCTGCAGGAGCGCCGGCGAGGCGATTGCGCCGGCGGAGACGATCACCGCACCGGCGGCGATCGTCGCCCCGTCGATCATCTCCACGCCGACGGCCCGGTCGCCGTCGAACAACACGCGCGCCACCGTCGCACCGCCGCGCACCGCGAGGTTCGGACGGCCGCGGGCGGGCTCGAGATAGGCGATGGCGGTCGAGATCCGCGTGCCGCCGCGGCGCGACTGCGTCACCGGACCGGCGCCGTGGGCATCCGGCGCGTTGAAGTCGGCGCAGGGCGGCGCGCCGACAGCCAGGGCCGAAGCGATGAACGCCTTCTGGAGCGGCGCGAGTTCGGCTTCGGTCGGCCGCGAGATCGGGTACGGGCCGTTCCGGCCGTGCCAGGCATCGTCGCCCGCATCGTCGCTTTCGAGCGCGCGAAAAACCGCGAGCACATCGTCCCAGCCCCAGCCCGGATTCCCCTCCGCGACCCACTCGCGGTAGTCGGCGGTGGCGCCGCGGAGCGCCAGCGTTCCGTTGATCGCCGAGCCGCCGCCGATCAGCCGCGCCTGCGGGATGACGATGCGGGTGCCGCCGAGGAGCACGTTGATCCGCCAGTCATGCTCGGCATCGAAGGCCGGGGCGTGGCTCCGCATCGGGACGTAGCGCGCGTCGAGAACGCCCGGCGGCGTGGCGGCGGTGGAGGCGTAGTCTGGACCGGCCTCGAGAAGGAGCACCGAGCGTACCGGGTCCTCGCTGAGCCGCGCCGCCGCAATGCAGCCGGCCGTGCCCCCGCCAACTATGACGACGTCGTAGCGCTCCGCCATGCCTTCCTCCCTGCTGGCGCCTTCGACCATTCGATGCCTGCCGGTCCGGGCGCCCGGTCGGACGATCAGCCGGCGCGGGATCGACTCCTGCGCGAGGATGCCGCGCCCTTCTTCCGCTCCGGCGCCACCGGCGCGTGCGACCGCCGCAGCACCAGCCGTGGCGGGATCACCGTCTGCACCCGGTCGCGCGGCTCCGCGATCAGCGCCAGCAGGTTCGTCGCCAGCGCGTGGCCGAGGTCGTAGAACCGGTTGTCGATGGTCGTCAGTTCGGGCTCGATCGCCGTCGCCATGTCGTTGTTGTCGTACCCGACGATGGCAATGTCCTGCGGCACCCGGATGCCGGCGCCGGTCAGGTACTTGATGGCACCGGCCGCCATGTAGTCGTTGGCGCAGAACACCGCCTCCGGCAGGGTCTTCTTCGATGCCAGCTGCGCCATCGCCTCGAAGCCGCTCTCGATGGTGTAGGCGCCGTTCACCTTCGCCACCAGCGCCGCGCCGGCATCGAGGAGCGTGTCGGTGAAGCCGCGCTCGCGTTCGATGGCGTCGACGTGGGTGGCCGGCCCGTTGATGATCCCGAGACGCCGGGCGCCGCAGCCGACGAGCAGCTCGGCGACCATGCGCGCGCCCTCGTAGTTGCCCATGTCGACGAAGCTGACGTCGGTGCCGAAGGCCGCCGGACGCAGCATCACGAACGGGAAGCGGGCGCGCTCGAGCAGCTGGGTGAAGCTGGTGGCCTGCGCGAACTGGGGCAGGATGATCACGCCCTCCACCGTCCTGCCGCCGACCAGCTCGGAGAAGTAGGCGTTGACGTCGTCGTCGTCATACGACTTGACCGCGAAGCGCATCGAGAGGTTGTGCTGATCCGCGACCGCGAGGATGCCCTCCATCAGGTAGTAGAAGAGCGACGTGCGGCGCACGATGTTGGGCACCGCCGCGGAGGTGAGGATGACCAGCTCGATCGTGTTGCTTCGCCCGGAATTGAGCATTCGGCCGATCTTGTTCGGGAAGTAGTTGAGCTGAAGCGCCGCCTTCTTGACCGTCTCCCGGGTCTTCTCGTTGACCGGACCGCCATTGAGGGCCAGCGAGACGGTGGCGGTCGAGACTCCGGCCAGCGCGGCGACATCCTTGAGCGTGGCCATCGTTTCCCCCCGACGCGTACAGCCGAAACCTGCTGCGGTTGTCTATTCGGGTTGCCCGGAGGATGAAAGCACCTCGTCGAGCGTGACCGTCTCGCCCCGTTCGATCGACAGGCGCGCGGCGAGCACGGTGGCAAGCGTGCGGAGATTGTCGCGACCGGAGGTCTCGCCGTCCTCCCCCTTCAGGACCGCCTCGCGGAACGCCGCGAGGCTCCCCTGCCGGTCCTCGGCGGCGAGGTCCAGAAGGTCGAAGACGATGCGGCCATCCTCCTCCCGCGCCCCCGGCACGAAAACGGAGGTGAAGACGCTCTGCGGCTTCAGCGAAACGGCGTTGTTCGCCCAGTGGATCTCCCCCTCGGTGCCCTCGATCCGCCAGTCGCCGTCCCAGGTCGTGTCGGCGCCCTGCGCCACCCACGAGCCGGCATAGGTGGCGACAGCCCCGCTTTCGGCACGGAAGATGGCGCTCGCCATGGCATCGCCGTCGAACCAGCTCCACTTCGGATTCCAGCTGCGGGCGGTGACCTCGGCCGGCTCGAAGCCGACGGTGCCGCGAAGCTGGTCGAAGTGGTGGATGGCCATGTCGAGGACGAGCGGATGGGCCATCTTCTCCCGGAACCCGCCGCCGAAGCGCGCGGCCTTCCGGAACTGGATGTTGACCGCGCCGACCTCGCCGACGGTACCCCCGGCGATGAGCTTCTTCACCGTCCGCGGGGCGCGCCGGTAGCGGTAGTTCTGGTTGACCATGAGCCGGACGCCGGCCTCCGACGCCGCGTCCACCATCGCCCTGGCGCTGGCGACGGTGTCGGCGAGCGGCTTCTCGACGAGGCAGTGGAGGCCGGCACGCGCCGCAGCGATGGTGACGTCGGCATGGGCCTCGGGCGGCACCACGACGAGACAGGCATCGAGCCCGCCGGCGGCGACCGCCGACTCCAGCGACGGGTGAAGCTGCTCCTCGCGGAGACCGTATTGCGCGCCGGCATCGGCGAGGCGCTTCCGGTCGATATCGACGACGGCCGCAAGCTCCCAGCCCGGCGCGTCCCTGACGATCTGCATCCAGCTCCAGCCCCAGCCGCCGAGGCCAACCTGCACCATTCTCAACTTGTCGCTCACGGGGAGGTCC
>JAEZEN010000237.1 GCA_023433185.1 Pseudomonadota bacterium
GCTGGCAACTCACCGACGTGGTGCTCCCCGAGCGCGTGTTCCGCCGCCTCGGCCGCGAATTGCGGATGGAACTGCGGAGCGGCGGCTGAGGGGCGGCGCCCGGCAGTCGCCTCGGGCGACTCGTCCCGCGAACGGCGCCTCGCGGGCGTCGGACCTTTCTGGCAATACGGTCCCCGGGGACCGGTTTCCATCGCCGCCGTGGCTGATGAGCGGCGGATCGATCCGGGCGCCCCCCGGATGGACAGGACATGAGGGAGGAGACAATGACCGCCTCGAAAAGGAACGCCGTCGTCACCGGCACGTCGGGGATCGCCCTCGGCGTCGCCGGGCGTCTGCTGCGGGACGGCTTCGCCGTGACGCTCTGCGGCAACGACGCGGAACAGAATGCGGCCGCCGAGGCGTCGCTCGCCGGCCTGCCGGCCGTGGTCGCGGCCGTCGACGTGTCCGACGCCGGGGCGGTCGAGCGTTTCGCCACCGACCTCGCAGCGCGGATCGACGCGCTGCATGCGCTGGTCAACTGCGCGGCGATCCAGCCCTACGGCAACATCGAGACGACGACCCCGGCCGACTGGGAGCGGACCATCGGCATCAACCTCACCGGCTACTTCCTGACGGCGCATTTCCTCTACCCGCTCCTCAAGAAGGCGGGCGGCGCTTCGATCGTCAATTTCGCCTCGGTCCAGGGCCACATGAACCAGAACAACGTGCTCGCCTATGCCACCTCGAAGGGCGCGATCCATGCGCTGACCCGGGCGATGGCCGTCGACTGCGCCAGGGACGGGGTGCGCGTCAACTCGATCTCCCCCGGCTCGATCCGCTCGCCGATGCTCGAGTTCGCGGCCCGCTCGCTGACGCCGGAGGGCGGCGACTGGGAGGAGACGCTGGCCGGCTTCGGCCGGGCGCATTCCGCCGGCCGGGTCGGCACCATCGAGGAGGTCGCCGGCCTCGTGGCGTACCTGGTCGGTCCCGAATCCGGGTTCAGCATCGGCAGCGACTTCGCCATTGATGGCGGGCTCCGGGCGAAGCTCGGTGTCTGACGGGCAAGGGGTCCGGGCCGTAACGCCTTCGTGTCGCGATCCTTCAAGACGACGGGGGCGGGAAGGGCGCAGGCTCCGGCGCCGAACCACCGGGGAACCAGCATGATCTTCTGATACACGATCCTCTACGTCGACGACGTTTCCACCTCGCTCGCTTTCTACGAGCGCGCCTTCGGCCTCCAGCGGGCGTTCCTGCACGAATCGGGCGACTATGGCGAACTCGTCACCGGCGAGACCAAGCTCGCCTTCTCCTCCATCGCGCTGATGCGCAACCTCGGGAAGGCGCCCGGCCGCCCCGACCCGAGGGCGCCGGTCTTCGAGGTTGCGTTCGAGACCGGCGATGTCGCCGGGGCCTATGCGCGCGCCATCGCCGCCGGTGCGCAGGCGGTGCAGGAGGTCCGCGACGAAGCGTGGGGGCAGACCACCGCCTATGTCAGCGATCCCGACGGCTACCTCGTTGAGATCTGTTCGCCGGTCCAGTTGCCGAGCCCGGGCTGACGCAGGATATCGAGCAGCCGGGCGTCATGGCGCAGGTGGTGCGGCGTCCTGCCGAACCACCGCACGAACTCCCGCGTCATGTGTGCCTGGTCACTGAACCCGCACTCGCCGGCGATCGCGGCCAGCGGTAGCGACGGCGCGATCAGGCAGGCCGCGCGGCGCGCCCGTGCCAGCAGCCGCCAATAGTCCGGCGGCGGCAGGCCGAGATGCGCGAAGTGCCGCTGCAGGGTCCGCGTCGAGACGCCGCTCGCCCGGGCCACCGAACGCGCCGTCGCCCCCGGCGCGGCGAGCGCAAGGATCACGTCGGAGGGTTCGCTCGCGCCCGCCGCCGCGTCGGCGAGGATCGCGTCGGCGCCCCCCGGGTCTGCCGCGACCGCGGCAAGGACATCCCGGCCGGCGAGGGTGCCGGGCCGCAGCCGGTAGCCGGTGATCTCGGTCCCCTCGGAGAGGGCGGCCAGGCGCGGACGGAAATCGAATGGCGTCAGCACGATGCGGTCCGGCGCGGGTTCCCGCCGGACGATGAGGATATCCCGGCAGCCATCAGGCAGAACATGCGCGGTGCTGCTCCGCGCGGCGCGGTATCGCCACGTCCGAAACCCGCAGTCCGCCGTCATCGCCGCGGCCGACCGGCGGTCAGGGCCGCAGGAAGGCGCCGTCGATCGCTGCGTTGCAGCTGTCGCTGACGCGCCGGCTGGCGGTGTCCAGGCATCGCAGCAGGTGGCCCTCCTCCTGCACCACGCCGGGACAGAGCCGCGCCACGTCGTTGGCGCAGACGCGCTGCACGTCGGAGAGCGAGATCACCGCCGTCCTCAGGCGGTCGGCCGAGGTCATCACGGCACCGATGCAGGGGCCCGAGAGCCGGTCCTGCCGCGCATAGAGACAGGCGAGGAGTCGGGCATCGCCGGTCGGCACGTCGCCGCAGAAGGACGTGATCTCGGTCGGGCAGTTCTCCTGCATCAGGCGCTGATAGTCGGCGACATCGTCGGCTTGGACGACGACCGGCGCCAACGCGGCGACGAGGAAAGCGACGAGCGTGGCTGGCTTCATGGTCCTGTCCTCCCGGCGCGGGGCATCACGCTGCGGCGAGTATGCCACCCCGTTCCGCCCTAGGCCAATTTCACAGGTCGGCGGCCGCCGTCGGGCTCAGGCGCCGATGCACCCTACCGCGCCAGCCAGCGCATTGCCGTCAGGCCCAGCCAGATGCCGGCGGTGCAGGCGACCAGGAAGACCCATCCGGCAAGCGCACCGGCGTGGATGCCGGAGAGCAGGACGCCGATCGTGCAGCCGAGCGCCGTCATCGCGCCCCAGCCCATCAGCACCCCGCCGGCGAGGCCGCGCACCACCTGGCCCGAGGTCGGCACTGCCGGCCTGAACTGACCGGCGACGAGAGCGGCGGCGAAACTGCCGCCGACGAGGCCGACGACGAAGAGACCGTTGGTGGAGAGGATCGCCTCCTTCACCGCCGTGGCGCAGCCGGAGAGGCCGTCGAGGCCGTAGAGCGTATCGGGCAGGATGCCGCCGTGGTTGGCGGCAGTGCGCGCGAGGCTGCCGAGCTCGGCGGTGACGCCGAGCGGCTCGACCCGGAAATAGGCGGCCATGGCGATCACCCCGACGAGCACGCCGCCCGTGACCGCCGGCCAGCGGGCGACGAAGACCCGGCGCAGGGCGTCGCGGAACGGGCTGGACTCCCCGCCCGCCGGCTCCTGCGGCTGCGGCCGGGCCAGGGCGAGGACGATCGCGGCGAGCACCGCGAGGACGGCGAGGGTGACGGCCGCGGTGCCGACATAGCCGAGCTGGTGCGGCAGCCACGTCGCCGGCCACTCCGAAATGATACCGAGATAGAGGGTATTCCAGGTGAAGAAGCCGGCGACGAAGCCCAGCGCCGCGCCGACGAGGGCGAAGGGGGAGGTCGGCGAGCCTTCGCCGAGGCGGTAGAGATGGGCCGACAGGCAGGAGCCCGAGACCGCCATGCCGAGCCCGAAGACCAGGGCGGCGAGGGCGAGCACCGGGCTGACCGGGCCGATATGGGCATTGGGGGGCAGCCGCCCCTCGGCGGGCACCGGCATCCACGCGAGGATCACCACTTGGTAGAGCACGAAGCCGGCGGCGAGGGCGACGAGGATGGAGAGCAGGCCGCGCGGATCGCGCTTGTCGAGGAAGTCCCGGAAGTTGCAGAGAAAGCAGAATCGTGACCGCTGCAGCACGATGCCGAAGGCGACACCGGCGAGAAGCGAAAAAGATTGCGCCCGGCTCTCGGCGTCGCCGGCCGACAGGGACCATGCCCAGGCGCCGAGGGCGACCAGCACCGCGGCGGCGGCGACGCTCCGCGGCCAGGTGGGAAATGGCGCTTCGGCGGGGGCTGCCAATGCGGTCATCATGGTCCTCGAACAACGGCGCGAGGCGGACACCCGGTTCCGGCATCCGCCTCGCGATCAGTCGGCCGGCCCTGACGGCCGGCCGTTGGGCTTACTTGCCGGTCCAGACCGTGCCGGAAAGGTTGGCGATCGGAACCCCGACCGCATTGCCGTACTCGGTCCACGAGCCGTCATAGTTGCGGACATCGTAGCCGAGGATCTTCGCCAGCGCATACCAGGTGTGGCTGGAGCGCTCGCCGATGCGGCAGTAGGTGATGATCGGCTTCGAGCCGTCGATGCCGACCTCGGCGAACAGCGCCTTCAGTTCCTCCGCAGACTTGAAGGTACCGTCCTCGTTGACCGCTTTCCCCCACGGGAAGTTCTTGGCGCCGGGCACATGGCCGGCCCGCACCGACAGTTCCTTCACGCCCTCGGGGGCGAAGATCTTGCCGGAGAACTCGTCGGGGGACCGGATGTCGACGATGTCGACCTCGGCGCCGCCCTCGACGACCTCGAGGACGTCGGTGAGGCGGGCGCGAAGGTCGTTGTTGCGCTCGCCGATCTCGATGGTCGAGGCCTCGAAGGTGGGCGTCGCCGTGTCCATCGGCAGACCCCGGGCTTCCCAGACCTTGCGACCGCCGTCGAGCAGCTTCACCTGCTCGTCGAGCCCGTACATGTTGAAGACCCAGGCGCCCCAGGCGGCGAACCAGTTGTTGTTGTCGCCATAGAGGACGATGGTCGTGTCGGGGGTGACGCCGGCTTCGCGGAGCTTGTCCTGGAAGACCTCGCGCGAGACGATGTCGCGGCGCACGGTGTCAACGAGGTCGGTGTGCCAATTGAGGTGCACGGCGCCCGGGATATGGCCGCGCTCGTAGACGCCGGTATCGACGCTGACCTCGAAGACGCGAACGTCGGGGTTGGAGAGGTTCTGTTCGACCCAGTCGGCCGATACCAGCGCATCGCTGCCCGTGGCCGAGGCGGTCGTGGCGACGGCGGCGGCCAGTGCCATGCCGCCAATCCATGCCGTCAGTCTCATAGCGCATCTCCCTCTTGCTGCTGTTGATCCGCCAAAGATAGGGGGAAGGCCCTGCCGGCGAGAAAGGCAGGCGTTGCGAAAATCCGGGCAGTGGCGGAATTCCTTTCCACGATCGGAGCCGTTCGTGCGCAACGTCGCTCCACGGCGTCCCGACCGGGAACGGCTTTCTCCCGAATGGCCGGGCGGCGCGGGCCGGGTCAGTATTCCCCGAGGTCCGGCAGCCCGGCGCCCATGCGCTGGGCTGCGTTGCGGATGTGCTGCCACATGGCATCGCGCGACCCCGGAGCGGAGCCCGCGGCGATGGCATCGTAGATCGCCACATGCTCGGCGATCGTGATGTCGATGATCTCCTGCATGGACGGGTGGCGGGACCGCGCTTCCATGATGCTCAGGCGGACCTGTTCGGAGAGGAAGCTGATCACCATGGTGATGTAGGAGTTGCCGGTGGCCTGGGCGACGTTGCGGTGGAACTCGACATCGGCGTCGACGCCGGAGTCCTCCCACCGCTCGGCACTGCGCATGGCCTCGAGCGAGTGGGCGATGGCCGCGAGCTGCTCGTCCGTCTGGCGCAGGGCGGCGAGGCCGGCGGAGCGCACCTCGACGAGGGCGCGGAGCTCGAACATGTTGCGGAAGGCGGCGATGTCGGTGAGGGTCTCGGCATCGAAG
>JAEZEN010000308.1 GCA_023433185.1 Pseudomonadota bacterium
GTGGTTCGCCGCCCATCTCGCGGCGAACACCGTCGAGGGCCAGGCGCTGTGGGGCTATGCCGCGGCGGCCGCCGGCCTCGTCATCGCCATCCTCTCCCCGGTTCTCGGCGCCATCGCCGATGCGAGCGGGGCACGGAAGCCATGGATCGCGGCGTTCTCGGTGCTGATCGTGCTCAGCGCCTTCGCGCTGTGGTTCGCCGAGCCCGGCGTCGAGGGCGCGGTGCTGATCGCGCTCGCCGCCTTCGCGCTCGGCACCATCGGCGTCGAGTTCGCCACCGTCTTCAACAACGCCATGATGCCCGATCTCGTCGAGGAAGGCCGCATGGGACGCCTGTCGGGGACCGGCTGGGCGATCGGCTATTGCGGCGGCCTGCTCTCGCTCGCCGTGGTGCTCGGCCTCCTCGTCGCCGACCCGGCGACGGGGCGGACCATCCTCGGCGTGCCGCCGCTCTTCGGCCTCGAGGCGGGGAACGGCGCGGGCGATCGCGCGTCGGGGCCCTTCACGGCGCTTTGGTATGTCCTCTTCGTGCTGCCGCTATTCTTCTTCACCCCCGATGCGCCGCGCCGCCGCAGGCTGCGCGCGGCGGTGCGTCCGGGCCTTGCGGCGCTCTGCGCCAACATCGCCGGGCTTCGCCATCACCGGAACCTGGCGCGCTTCCTCGTCGCCAACATGGTCTATCTCGACGGCATGAACGCACTCGCCGTGTTCGGCGCGATCTACGCGACGAGCGTCTTCGGCTGGTCGGCGATGGAACTCGGCCTTTTCGGCATCCTGCTCATCGTCTGCGGCATCTTCGGTTCGCTCGCCGGCGGCCGCCTCGACGACCGGTTCGGCCCCAAGCCGGTGATCATCACGTCCGTCCTCCTCCTCGCGGCCTCGGCCCTCGCCATCCTTTCGGTCGACGCCACGCGGATCCTGTTCGTCATCCCCGTGGACCCGCCGGTGCCGGGCGACGGTCTCTTCGCCTCGGCCGCCGAGCAGGCCTATCTCGGGCTCGGCGTGGTCATCGGGCTCACCGTCGGCCCGGCCCAGGCGGCGAGCCGCTCGCTGCTTGCGCGCCTCGCCCCGCCCGGGGAAGTCACGCAGTATTTCGGCCTCCTCGCGCTCAGCGGCCGGGTGACGAGTTTCGTCGGCCCGCTGGCCGTCGGCCTCCTCACCACCGTCTCCGGCAGCCAGCGGGTCGGCATCTCGGTGATCGTGTTCTTCTTCCTTGGCGGCGCGGCGCTGCTGGCGGGCGTCCGCCCGTCACGCAATGGCGGGCGTGGCGCGAGTTCGACCTGACACCATCGGCCGCGGACGCCCGATCAACCATCGGATTCAGGGCTTCAGCGCCGTGACCTGGAAGAACCTCTCGATCCACTGGCCGTCGCGGTTGACCAGGGTCTCGTTGACGAAGACCCGCGCCGGCAGCGGCGTGCCGTCGAAACTTCCCTTGAGCTCTGCGGTGAACGTCCTCAGGGCCACGTCCGGCGACAGCAGGACCACCGTCGGCTCGGTGATGAAGGTCTGATCGTAGTCGAGCCTGGCCAGGGACGCGATCTGGTCCTCCACCGTCTGCGGCCCGTCGTAATAGGGCGTGACGGATATGTGGTCCTCGGTCATCAGCGCCCGGATCGCCGTGACGTCCCTGGCTGCGAAGGCATCGTCCAGGGCATTGGAGGATGCATTGACTGCGGCGATGGTTCCGGCGTCGTCCGCGGTCGCCGGCGTGAGGCTCGCGGCGACGAGAACGGTGAACGAAAGCAGGGCGGTCAGTCTCTTCATGCGACGCTCCTCCACTTCATCGCGAGGTCATCGAGGGATTGCACCACGGCGGCCCCCGGGGCGCAACCTGCGCGCGGCGGGGTCGCAGCCAAGTCGGTGACCGCCCCCGTTTCTCCGTTGAAGAAGTCGGTGGAATCCGGGACACTCTCCTCGGGGTTGCGTCGATGGGGATGGGGCTCGGCGATGCAGGGACTGGGAAAGCACCTGCGCCGTTGGTGGCGATGGACGGCGGCGGGATCGTTGGCACTGGGCATCGCAGGGCCGGCCGCTGCGGCGACGATCGACATCGAGACGACGCAGATCGACGGTGAGACGCTGGCCTTCATTACCATAGAAGGTGATCTTGAGTTCGGCGACGAGCTGCGTTTCGCTGACCTGGCGATCGGTGTACCCAAGGCGGCGGTGTTTTTCGCCAGCGCCGGTGGCAGCCTCCATGCCGGCATAGAGATCGGCCGGGCGATCCGTCTCAAGGGTTTCGCGACGATCGTGGCAGACCCGCGTTCCTGCGCGTCGGCTTGTGCACTCGCCTGGCTCGGCGGAACGCCGCGCTTCATGGCGGTGGACTATGGCGTCGGCTTCCACGCCGCGACGATTGCGACCGATCCGGCGCGGGCCGCGGATTCGGTCGGTAATGCGCTGGTCGGCGCTTACTTGAACCAGCTTGGCATGACGCCGGCGGCGATCCGCTACATGACGGAAGCCCAGCCTCACGGCATGCAATGGATGTCCTTTGCCGATGCCGCGGCGGTCGGCATTGAGGTCGTGGCCCTGGCGCCGGTCGAGCCAGCCCCGGCGGAAGAAGTGCCTTCGTCGACAGACGATGATTGGGCGTCCTACGGCGATTGGATACAGATCTACAGCCGACAGTCGTTGAGCGAGGCAGTCGAACTCGGCATGGCCTATCGCCGGGAGTTCCCGGGCACGTTCGTGTTCAGTTACGACAACGGCTGGTATGTCGTTGCACTTGGACCCTTCGCATCCGGGACCGCCGCGCGCCAGAGGGACCGGTTAATTGCGGCGCGTCGCATTCCGAGGGATAGCCTCGTCAATCGCGGCGAACGGTTCCAGGACCTCGTGTGGGGAGATACGCCGCGCGGCGAGTTGGCCAGGCGGCCCGCCGCCGAGGCCCTGGCGCTTGCTGCCGCGGAGGAGTTCTTCGCCGCGACGTCTCGACCCCAAAGCGCCACCATCGCCTACCTCGCGGGAGTCTATCCGGCCCGGCTGCGGTATTTCGGTCGCTGGATGGCGAGGGCCGACGTGATGCGAGAGAAGGAGGCGTTTGTCGCGCGCTGGCCGGACCGGCGATACATTCTCCGCGACGGCGCAATCGTATCCCGCCATTCGAGTGGGACCTGTACCGTCGACGGCCTCGTGGATTGGCGCACCTACAGCGCGCAGCGGAAGGCGACTTCCACCGGCACGGCCCGCTTCAAGCTCATGTTCCGCCGAGAGGGAGGCGGCCTCAAGTTGGTCGGCGAAGAGAGCGAGGTCATCACCCGGACAGTCCGGTGAGGCGGGCCCCCCCTGCCTGTCCCGCGCCAGCCTCTCGGCGCTACCCCAGCTTGGCCATGGCGTGGCGGAGGTCCGAAATAGTCCTCGAGCGAATAGATCGACATGTCCTTGCCGTAGCCGGGCTGCCTCTGCCGCCATGCGACATCCCCCGCACTGATCACAAGTACGAGAGTCAGAACCGAAGTACCGGCAAGTCCGATATCCGAACCTATGGCACGGTCAGCACGATCCGGCCGACATGGTCTCCCGCGTCCATGCGGGCATGGGCGTCGGCGGCGCGGACGAGAGGATAGGTCGAGCCGATGACCGGCGCGATGGTGCGCGCTTCGAAGAGGGGCCAGACCTTCTCGTGGAGAACCCTGGCGATCCGCGCCTTGAACGCGACCGAGCGCGGCCGGAGCGTCGAGCCGGTGTGCCAGAGGCGCTTGACCATCAGCCGCCGGATGTCGACCTCGGAACGCGCGCCCTTCTGCACCGCGATCTGGACGATGCGCGCCTCCTCGGCGGCGGCCTCGTAGTTGCGGTTGACATAGTCGCCGCCGACCATGTCGAGAATGACGTCGACGCCGCGGCCGTCGGTGACGCGCCGGACGACCTCGACGAAGTCCTCGGTCCTGTAGTTGATCGCCACCTCGGCGCCGAGGGCGACGCAGGCCGCGCACTTCTCGTCGTTGCCGGCGGTGACGAAGACGCGGGCGCCGAAGGCGCGGGCGAGCTGGATGGCGCTGGTGCCCACTCCCGACGCGCCGCCATGGATGAGGATCGACTCCCCCGATTCCAGCCGGCCGCGCTCGAAGATCGATGGCCAGATGGTGAAGAAGGTCTCGGGGATGGCCGCGGCCTCCTCGATCGTGAAGCCGCGCGGCACCGGCAGGGCGTTGGTCTCGTCGACCCGGGCGTATTCGGCATAGCCGGCGCCGGGGAGGAGCGCGCAGACGGGATCGCCCAGGGCGAAGCGTGACGCCCCTTCGCCCAGGGCCGCCACCTCGCCGGCGACCTCGAGCCCCGGGATCTCCACCGGCGCGCCGGGCGGCGGCGGATACTGGCCGCGGCGCTGCATGATGTCGGGTCGGTTCACCCCGGCGGCGCCGACCTTGATGAGGATCTCGCCCGGTCCGGGTTGCGGCACGGGCCGCTCCGCCGCCACCAGCACTTCGGGTCCGCCCGGCGCCTTGATCACGATCGCGGTCATCGTTTCGGGGAGCGTGGCCAAGACCGGTCTTCTCCTTGTTCGGGTCGTGACGCTGGTCTATCGGCTCGTCGGGCGGGTGACAATCCACCGGAGCCGTCGCGAGGTCCGTAGAGGGGGGCGACGCGGTGCTTGATCGGGCCGCGGCATCGTCCCAGAATTGGCCGCTTGATCCAGATCGGGGCGCTTCGACCCGATGCGCGATGCGAGGTGGTGGATGCCGATCGCCGACGAAGACCAGCCGACACGGACGCACGCCCATCGCCTCGGGGAGGACCTGAGCGCCCTCTCCCTCGACGAACTGGCCGAACGAATCAGTCTGCTCAGGCAGGAAATCGACCGCGTCGAGGCGGCGATCGGAGCCAAGCGGGCGAGCGCCGCTGCCGCGGACGCGGTCTTCAAGGTCTAGGATTCCGGCCGGTTCCAGGTCCGGCAGCGGCTCGGGCGGGCGTTAACGAAGTCTTAGGCTTTACAAGGTATTACTGACGCCATCCAGTCACCTGGATTCGAGTGGCTCCTGTCCACTCTGTTTGACGCCTCCCT
>JAEZEN010000330.1 GCA_023433185.1 Pseudomonadota bacterium
GGCTCGACCCGTGCGCCCTGCCGGTCCGCCATGGCGACCGGAGCGATGCGTTCATTCTCGACCGCGACCGGGCGGTCGTCCGCCGCACCCAGCGCGGCCTCGTCGCCCCCCTCGACGTGCCGGTGAAGGCCTACCGCGGCGTGGCGGTGCGGATGTTCGCCGAGGGCGAGGAGGGCAACCTCCGCGTTGTCGTCGAGCTCATGCACCGCGACCCGGCCCTCAGCCTGCCGCTGCTGGTCGCCGACGAGCCGCAGGAGGCCGCGGCCGACTGGATCGCCTGGGGCCGCATCCTCCGCCTGCCGCTGCTCTTCGTCGATCAGGACGGCACGGTGACCCAGCCCGGCGGCAACGCCCCCGGCCTGTTCGGCTGCGCCGTCGCCACCCGCCGCGGCGGTGCACCGTTCCGCGGCCGGCGCTCGCGCTTCGCCCGTCGCCGCAAGACCGGCACCTGGAAGTCGCTGGAGCGGATCGAGGCGGACGAGATCATCGCCCCCGAGTGAGGGCGGCGCGTCCCGTTCAGAGGAGGGCGCGGTCGTCCGGCGTGATGCCGGTGATCCGCCACTCGGCGCTGCCCGCCCGGCACGCCTCGCCGCGGTAGCTGCGCACGCCCCGCACGTCGCTGACGGTGGTGGCGAAGGCGCGGCAGATGTCGTCGCCGCGGGGCTCCATCGCCATCGCCGTGACGGTGCCGCTCGACCCGGTCCTCGGGTTCGCCCAGACGCGATCCAGCGCCTCGGCGCCGATCTCGGCGATGGTGCGGCGCACCGCCTCCCAGTCCGAAGGGTCGACGCCGTCGGCTATGGCGCTCGCCACGATGCCGCCGGTGGTCGCCTGGTCGATGCCTGTGACGGAGCATCCGGCGCCGACGACGCCGATCGCGCCGAGCACGGCGGCCCGGAAATAGGGCAGCGACTGGCGCCCGGTGCGGCGCGCGCTATAAGACGTGGGGAAACGCGGGCGGGACCTCTGCAACGGACCTGCTCCTTGAGACTGCCGATCCTCGATGTCTTGCGGGCGCTTCGTTAATGAAAAGTGACTATGAACAGGCCGAAGAGCCCTTCGCGCTCTTCGCCGCGTGGCTCGACGCCGCGAAGGCCTCGGAGCCCAACGACCCCAACGCCATGGCGCTCGCCACCGTCGACGAGGGCGGCATGCCCGACGTCCGCATGGTGCTCCTCAAGGACTTCGACGCGGCGGGCTTCGTCTTCTACACCAACCTCGAGAGCGCCAAGGGCCGCGAACTCGCGGCGACCATGAAGGCGGCACTCTGCTTCCACTGGAAGAGCCTTCGGAAGCAGGTGCGGGTGCGCGGGCCGGTGAGCCGCGTCACGCCGGCCGAGGCCGACGCCTACTTCGCCTCGCGGCCGCGCGGCAGCCGCATCGGCGCCTGGGCGAGCCAGCAGTCCCGCCCGCTCGAATCGCGCTTCGCGCTGGAGAAGGCGGTCGCCGCCTACACCGCACGCTACCCGCTCGGCGAGATTCCGCGGCCGGACCACTGGTCCGGCTTCCGGGTGGCGCCGCAGGAGATCGAGTTCTGGTCCGACGGCGCCTTCCGCCTCCACGACCGCATCAGGTTCGTGCGCGACGGCGCGGGCTGGGCAAAGTCGCGGCTTTATCCTTAGTTCTCGGCGGGCGGGATACCGCCCGGCTCCGGCGACTGCGACGGCGTTGCGAAGGCAGGTGCCAAGGCGAGACGGCGACCCGGACAGGCGCTATATTGTGTCCATGACCCGCGAACAGATCGACGCCATCCTTGAACGTGTGCGCTCCTGGCCGCCGGAGCGACAGGAGGACGCCGCGCAAATGCTCCTGGCAATGGAGGCCGAGGGCGTCGCGCCGTACGAGTTGTCCGAGGAGGAGCGGCTCGATCTTGAGGAAGGTCTTCGCGAAGTCGAGCGCGGTGAAATCGCCAGTGATGAGGAGGTCAAAGCCTTCTTTGCGCGGTTTCGCAGGTGAAGGTTCGGTACAGCAGCGCCGCAATGCGCCAGCTGGCCGACATCGTTGCGACGATCGAGAGAGACAATCCCAGCGCGGCCGATGATTTTGGGCGTTATGTCGACAAGTTCGCTGGGTTGCTTTCACGAAATCCCCAGATCGGACGGACGACCCGGAACTCAGACTTTCGGGTCTTCCCTCTGGATCGGTTCCCTTACTTGGTGTTCTACCGCGTTCTGTCGGATCGCGATGGGATAATGATCTATCGCGTCCGGCACATGGCGCGAAAACAGGACTGGCGGAAAGGTCGCTAATTTAGGAGCCTCACCGCCCCGCCGGCTCGTTCTCCTTTGACGGCTCCGCCGCCACCGCCGCCGTCTCCGGGCTGAGCGGCTGGGCGGCGCGCCGGGGCGTCGACAGCGGGGTCGGCGTCGGCTCGCGCTGCTTCACCATCAGGTCGCGGCCGCCATAGATGCCCTCGGCCATCTGGATGGCGAAGCGCTCCTCGTCGCGGCGGCGGACCCCGTCGATGGTCTCGACCGCCTCGTCGGCCGGCACGCCGAGGGCGACCAGCGCCGCCTCGCCGAAGCGCATCGCGGACTCGAAGGTCTCGCGGATCTGGAAGTCGACGCCGGCGGCGACGAGGCGGAGCGAGTGGCCGCGGTCGAAGGAGCGGACGAGCAGCCGCGTCAGGGGGTATTCGGCGCGGACGATCTCGACGATGCGGGCGGCCTGCTCCTCCTTGTCGATGCAGACGAGGATCGCCTCGGCCGGCGGCGCGCCGGCGGCGCGCAGCACGTCGAGCCGGGTGCCGTCGCCGTAATAGATCTTGAAGCCGAAGGTGCCGGCGGCGCGGATCATGTCGGTGTAGGCG
>JAEZEN010000387.1 GCA_023433185.1 Pseudomonadota bacterium
TCCCACGGGTCCTCGGTGAGGAAGCGCATCGAGACGTCGAAGGTGGCGCCGCCCCAGCACTCGAGCGAGAGAAGGCCGGGGAGGGCGCGGGAATAGGCCTCGGCCGCGGCGACGAGGTCGAAGCTCCGCATGCGGGTGGCGAGCAGCGACTGGTGTGCGTCGCGGAGCGTCGTGTCGGTGACGAGCACGCGCTTCTCGTTGCGCATCCAGCGGGCGAAGGCGTCCGGCCCGTCGGCGTCGAGCCGCTGCTTGGTGCCGAAGGCGACCGGCATGTCGAATTCCGGCGGCGGCACGACGAGGCCGCCGGCCGGCGGCCGGGGACGGTCGCGGGTGTCGGGATGGCCGTTCACCGTCACGTCGGCGATGTAGGTGAGGAGCTTCGTCGCGCGGTCGCGGCGCTTGACCGCCTCGAACAGTTCCGGCGTCTCGTCGATGAAGCGGGTGGTGTAGCTCGCATCCCGGAATTTCGGATGGTTGATGACGTTCTCGAGGAAGGCGAGGTTGGTGGCGACGCCGCGGATGCGGAACTCGCGGAGCGCACGATTCATGCGGGCGATGCCCTCCTCGGCCGAGGGCGCCCACGCCGTCACCTTCTCGAGGAGCGGATCGTAGTAGCGGGTGATCACCGCGCCGGAATAAGCGGTGCCGCCGTCGAGCCGGATGCCGAAGCCGGTGGCGCCGCGATACGCCGTGATCCGTCCGTAGTCGGGGATGAAGTTCTGCTCGGGATCCTCGGTGGTGATGCGGCACTGGAGGGCGTGGCCGTTCAGCCGGATGTCGCCCTGGCGCGGCACGCCGGAGGCCGTCACGTCGCCGATCGCGGCACCGCCGGCGATGCGGATCTGCGCCTTGACGATGTCGATGCCGGTCACCTGCTCGGTGACGGTGTGCTCGACCTGGATGCGCGGGTTGACCTCGATGAAGTAGAACGCGCCGGTGTCGGCATCCATCAGGAACTCGACCGTGCCGGCCCCGGCGTAGCCCGCGGCATGGGCGATGGCGACGGCATAGGCGGCGAGCTCCCCCCGCTTTGCGTCGTCGAGATAGGGTGCCGGCGCCCGCTCGACGACCTTCTGGTGGCGGCGCTGCACGGTGCAGTCGCGCTCGAACAGGTGGACGATCGTGCCGTGCCGGTCGGCGAGGATCTGGACCTCGACGTGGCGGGCGCGTTCAACCAGCTTCTCGAGATAGACCTCGTCGCGGCCGAAGGCGGCCTTCGCCTCGCGTCGGGCGGCGTCGATGTCGTGGAGGAGGGTCGCCTCGTCGCGGATCACGCGCATGCCGCGGCCGCCGCCGCCCCACGAGGCCTTGAGCATCAGCGGATAGCCGATCGCGCCGGCGATCTTGGCCACCTCGCCGTGGTCGCGGGGCAGGGGCTCGCTCGCCGGCATCACCGGCACGCCCACCGAGACCGCGAGGTTGCGGGCCGCGACCTTGTCCCCCAGCCGGCGCATGGTCTCGGCCGACGGGCCGATGAAGGTCAGCCCGGCGGCGGCGCAGGCCTCGGCGAATTCGGGGCTCTCGGAGAGAAATCCATAGCCCGGGTGAACGGCGTCGGCCTCCGCCTCGCGGGCGACCCGCAGCATCTCGGGAATCGACAGATAGGCCTCGATCGGGCCCAGGCCCTTGCCGATCTGGTAGGCCTCGTCGGCCTTGAAGCGGTGCAGCGCGATCTTGTCCTCCTCGGAGAAGACCGCGACCGTGTCGAGACCCAGCTCATTGGCCGCGCGGAGGACGCGGATCGCGATCTCCGAGCGGTTGGCGACGAGAACCTTCCTGATTGCCACGCGCGCTGCCCCTCATCCCCGATTGCCTGAAAGCTTGAGTCTTAGCGCTCTTGCGCCAAACCGAAAACCGTCTTTTCGCAGGTGCGAGACGAAGGTCCGCAATTGCCCCCGGGTGCGGCGCCGGCTATGGCTCGTCGGATCGCCCGTGGAGAGGAAGATGCCGGAAATCATCGTCTATGCCGTCGAGGGACGCTCACCCGAGCAGAAGAAGGCCCTGATGAAGGACATCACCGAGGCCGTGGTCCGGAACTTCGGCACGGCAGCGGACAACGTGACGGTGCAGATCGTGGAGGCGAAGCGCAGCGACAAGGCTAAGGGCGGGGTGCCGTTCAGCGAGCGCTGAAAGCCCCTCGACGCGAATCGGTTGCGCTTCTTCCTGCCGGTCGCGGCACTCCAAACTCGCAGACGTCAGGATACTCCCCCATGATCACCGTTTTCGGCTCCATCAATGTCGACCTGGTCTGCCGGGTTCGGAAATCGCCGCTGCCGGGTGAGACGGTCCTCGGCTCGGACTATGCGCTGATCCCCGGCGGCAAGGGCGCCAACCAGGCGCTCGCCGCGGCCCGCGCCGGCGCCTCCGTCCGCATGGTCGGCGCGATCGGCGATGACGACATCGGCAAGGTCGCGCTCAACGAACTCGCGCCGGCCGGCGTCGACCTCGGCGCGGTGGCGCGGCGGCACGGAACCACCGGCGTCGCCATCATCACGGTCGACGACCAGGGCGAGAACACCATCGTCGTCTCCCCCGGGGCGAACGCCGCGGTCGAGGCGCGGGCCATTCCGGGCGACGGCATCGGGCCGAGCGACACGCTCCTTCTCCAGCTCGAGGTGCCCCAGGCGGAGGCCTTCGCCGCCGCCCGCATGGCGCGGGCCGGCGGGGCGCGCGTTGTGCTTTCGGTCGCACCCTTCGCCCCGTTCGAGCCGTCCGCGCTCGCCGACATCGACATCGTCGTCGTCAACGAGCACGAGGCTGCGGATTTCGCCCGCCATTTTGGCCTGCCCCACGCCGTGCCGGAAGAGACGGTCGCGGCCCTTGCCGCCAAGCTCGGGCGTACGGTGATCGCCACCCTTGGCCCCGATGGCGCGGTCGCGGCCGGCGGCGGGGAGGTGGTCCGCGTCCCGGCCCTCGCGATCACCCCGGTCGACACCACCGGGGCGGGCGACACCTTTGCCGGGGTCCTCGCCGCCTGCCTCGATGAGGGCAAGAGCCTGCAGGACGCGATGGCGCTCGCCGCCATCGCCGGCTCGCTGGCCTGCACGAAGCACGGCGCCCAGCCGAGCTTTCCGACCCGCGCAGAGATCGAGGACGCGGTCCGCTGAGAGAGGGGCCGATGGCGCCGCAGGCGAGCGACCGGGCACGGCACCGGACGGGCAGGGCCGCCTGCTGAGCCCTCGGGCCGCCTTCCGGCAGGCGGCCGGGCCACGCGACCTCATGCCGGGATGCAGGCTTGTACCTGCAGGACCATCCGGATCGCAGGGTGCAAGCCGCGCGTTCCGCCCTACACCGACCGCATCAGGCCGCCATCGACGCGAATGTTCTGGCCCGTGATGTAGCCGGCGCCGTCGGACGCAAGGAACGCGATCGTGGCGGCGATCTCGTCCACGGTGCCGTAGCGCTTCATCGGCACGGAATCGCGGCGCGCGTCGGTCTGCGGCAGGCTGTCGGTCCAGCCCGGCAGGACGTTGTTCATCCGCACGTTGTCGGCGGCGTACTGGTCGGCGAAGACCTTGGCGAAGGCGGCGAGGCCGGAGCGGAACACGCCCGAGGTCGGGAACATGGCGCTCGGCTCGAACGCCCAGGCGGTCGAGATGTTGACGATGGCCCCGCCCTTCTGCGCCACCATGATCGGGGCGACGAGCCGCGTGGGGCGGATGACGTTCATCAGGTAGACGTCCATCCCCTTGTGCCAGTCCTCGTCCGAGATCTCGAGGATCTTGCCCTTGGGACCGTGGCCGGCGCTGTTGACCAGCACGTCGATGCGACC
>JAEZEN010000428.1 GCA_023433185.1 Pseudomonadota bacterium
GCCGTCGAGGATGTGCGCGGCCCCGAGGCCGCCAGCGCCTCGCGGAGCGCGCCGACGATCAGCCCGCGGACGAGGCCGGCGTCGCGGAAGCGCACATCCGCCTTGGTCGGGTGGACGTTGACGTCGACCTCGCCGGGCGGCACGTCGATGAACAGCACCGCCACGGGATGGCGGTCGCGCTTCATCACGTCGGCATAGGCGGCGCGGAGCGCGCCGAGCAGCAGCTTGTCGCGCACCGGGCGGCCGTTGACGAAGAGGAACTGGCCGAGGCTGTTGGCACGGCTGTAGGTCGGCAGCCCGGCGAAGCCGGCGAGCCGCGCCGCCTCGCGCGCGGCGTCGATGCGGATCGCGTTTTCGGCGAAGTCACGGCCCAGCACATCGGAAAGCCGAAGGCGGGACGCCTCGTCGCCATGCATCGCCGGAAGGTCGAGCACCGTCCGGTCGCTCCCCGACAGGGTGAAACGGACCTCGGGGTGGGCGAGCGCCAGGCGCCGTACCACGTCGGTGATCGCGCTCGCCTCGGCGCGCTCGGACTTGAGGAACTTGAGCCGCGCCGGCGTCGCGAAGAAGAGGTCGCGGACCTCGATCCGCGTCCCCGCCGACAGCGCGGCCGGAACCACCGGGCCGACGCGCCCGCCCTCGACCGCGATGCTCCAGGCGTCGGCCGCGTCGCGCCGCCGCGAGACCACGCTGAGCCGCGCCGCCGCGCCGATGGCGGCGAGCGCCTCGCCGCGGAAGCCGAGCGAGCGGATGTCGTCGAGACCACCGCCGAGCTTCGAGGTGCAGTGCCGCTCGACGGCGCGCGGGAACTCGTCACGGCCGATGCCGCCGCCGTCGTCACTGACCCGGATCAGGGCCGCGCCGCCGCCCGAAGAGACGATCTCGACGCGGCGCGCGCCGGCGTCGATCGCGTTCTCGACCAGTTCCTTGACGACGCTCGCCGGCCGCTCGACGACCTCGCCGGCGGCGATGCGGTTGACCATGTCCTCGCTGAGGCGCCGGATCGGCATCCCTGGCTCCCTTTCACCGCCGACTCTGGCGGATTCGCGATGCCGTTGGAAGCCGAGGCGCTATCGAGGGCGCACCGCCGCGGTACGCCCTCCCAGGGATCAGGTCGCCGCGATCAGGATCGCAATGCAGCCGCTGGCGACGCCGCTCAGCGGCTTCTCGCTGCCGGGCATGGTCGCCCATCCGCCCTTCTCGATGAAGCCGATCCGCTCATTGGGGCGGAGCGCCGTCAGTTCGGCGAGCTTCGCCGCGGCGTCCGGCTGCTGGCCGAACTGCACCGCACAGATCGGTGACAGCACCCCGACGACCGCTGTGTAGGCGCTCGCATCCGATACCCCGCGCGCCGACGCGGCCGTCATCCATCCGCCCCAGGCAAACCCGATGATGGCGAGCAGGGCAGCTCCTCCGGCCGCGCCCCAGAGGGCCGGCCGCATGTCCTGACGGAGATTCATGGTGTTTCCCTTCGAACGTGACGGAAAAAAATTCCCATCACCTGCAATGATAACACAAAGAATCGGCAGCTGACCGACAATCGTAACAATTCATTTTATCGCTACGGCCCGCCAGCCGATGTCGCGGCGGGTGAACCCTTCGGGCCAGTCGATGACGTCGACGGCGGCGTAGGCGCGGCGCTGCGCCTCGGCGATGCCATCGCCGCGCGCCGTGACGTTGAGCACGCGGCCACCATTGGCGACGATTTCGCCGTCGCGGAGCGCGGTGCCGGCGTGGAACACCTTCACCCCCTCCATCGCGTCGGCGCGGTCGATGCCGCGGATCGGATCGCCCTTGACGTAGGCGCCGGGATAGCCGCGCGCCGCCATGACCACCGTGAGCGCCGCACCGTCGGTCCAGCGCGGTGACGGCTGGCCGGCGAGTGTCCCGGTGGCGCTGGCCGCCAGCAGTGGCAGGAGGTCCGACTCGAGCCGCAGCATCAGCACCTGCGTCTCCGGGTCGCCGAAGCGCGCATTGTACTCGATGAGCTGCGGGCCGTGCGCCGTCAGCATCAGCCCGGCATAGAGGACACCCCGGAACGGCGCGCCGCGGGCGGCCATCGCCGCGAGCGTCGGCCGCACGATCTCGGCCATGGTGCGCTCGACCAGTGCCGGGGTCATGGCGGGCGCCGGCGAATAGGCGCCCATGCCGCCCGTGTTGGGACCGATGTCGCCCTCCCCCACGCGCTTGTGGTCCTGCGCGGTCGTCAGCGGCACGGCGGTTTCACCATCGGCGAGAACGAAGAAGCTCGTCTCCTCGCCTTCGAGGAAGTCCTCGATCACCACCGACGCGCCGGCCGCGCCATGGAGCCCGGCGAAGCAGTCGTCGATGGCGGCATGCGCCTCGGCGAGCGTCATCGCCACGGTGACGCCCTTCCCCGCCGCGAGCCCGTCGGCCTTCACCACCAGCGGCGCGCCATGCTCCTCCGCATAGGTATGCGCCGCCGCCGCATCCTCGAAGCGCGCCCAGGCGGCGGTCGGAATGCCGGCGTCGGCGCAGAGCGCCTTGGTGTAGCCCTTCGAGCC
>JAEZEN010000139.1 GCA_023433185.1 Pseudomonadota bacterium
GTCGTAGATGATGCGGTCCTTGCGGTCGGCCGCCTCGTCGCCGATGTGAAACTTGCCCGCCTTGAGGACGCCCTTGCCGCCGATGCCGGCGAAGGCCTTCTTGGCAAGGTGGATGACGTCGAAGTTCGGATCCAGGTCGGCGATCGTGTCGACACCGGTCTTGGGCTTGACCCTGAAGACGAACGTGTCGGACCCCGGCCCGCCGATCAGGAGGTCGGCACCCTTGCCGCCGATCAGCGTGTCGTTGCCGGGGCCGCCGTCGAGAACGTTGGCCCACTTGTTGCCGACCAGCTTGTCGTTGCCGCTGCCGCCCTTGGCGTTCTCGATGATCGTCCCGAAGGCGATGGCGAGGTTGGCCTTCTGCCCGAGGTTCGAGAACTTGCCGTCGCGGAGGTCGATCTTCAGCTTCGACGACAGGCTGCTGCCGTCGATCGTGTCCTTGCCGCCGGCGTCCCAGATCACCTCCAGTCGCGCCGTCGGCGGCCCGTAGACGTCGTTGCCGGTACGGTGATCGAGGTTGGCGCCGTAGCGCGCCTGGAGTGCGGCGATGTCGTAGAGCATCAGCCGGTCGGCAAGCTCGCCGCTGTCCGGGTTCTTGCGGTATGACATCGCGGTGAACTTGTTGTTGTCCTTGCCCTTGGGAAGAAAGGGCTTTTCGTCGCCGGCATGGTACCGCCCGGGATGCTTGAGCGTCATCGCATGGCCGATCTCGTGGACGATGAGATGGCGTCCATACGCGTTGGTCAGCGACTGGCCCTTGTCGAAGACCGCGTAGCTCTCGAGATCGAAGGATGTCGACGTTGCACGCCAGTTGAAGCCGCCGACCCCCTCCATGGCCTTGAGATTGGCGCGGCCGAAATAGAGGTCGGTGTCGCCCGGTCCGCCCTCCACGAAGCGGACATTGATGTAGGTCTGGAACTCGGCAAGGACGTCGCGCACGGCATCCTTCTGGGCCGAGGAGAAGGCGCTGTAGCCGCCGAGGCCGAGCTTGAGGCTGGCGATGTCGCTGGTCTCGAAGCTGTAGGAGATCTTGAGCGGCGCCTTGCCGGACTTGTTGAGCGGGTCATGCTTCGCCGGCAGGTCGAAGAACAGCGCCTTCAGCACCTTCTTCGGCGGCTTGTTCTTGGATGTGGCAGGCATCGCGCCCCCCGTTTCGGCAACTGATCGCGCTCGGCCCGTGCCGTCGCGACAACGTTCGGCGGCTCCCCCCAAAGCGGTCCCGCCGGGACCTTAGGGCGACAATCATGGTCAAAACCCGGCATGGCCAAGACCCGGCTCGGTGATCCACCGTCGGCGTCTTCAGTGGCTCTGCGAGGATCGGGCCGTCCAGGCGAGGAGCAGGTCGGGTTGCCTTTCCTCGTTGTCGGAGCCGTCCGTCTCTCCGATGATGCCGAACCCGTGGCGCAGGTAGAAGCGAATGGCCCCGGTGTTGCAACGGAAAACCCAGAGGCGGAGTTGCGCCTGATCCGCCATGGCCTCTGCGAGCAGGGCCGGCCCTATGCCGCGTCCTGACCAGCCCACGTCGAGATAGAGATGGTCCACCCAACCCTGGCGCCAGGCGATGAACCCGACGATGGCGCCTCTTTCGGCGACCCACACCTTGTCGTTCGTCAATACGTGATCGGCGATGAAGGCACGCTCTTCCTCCACGCTATGGAGGACCGGGAGGTAGGGCAGGTTGGCCCGGCGGCTGCGGGTGAACACCGCCGCGATCGCACCCGCATCCGCCGCGATGGCAGGGCGGAGGCGGACTTCAGGCGGCACCGTACCCGCCACCGGTCGGCGTGGTGACGATCACCGCCTCGCCGGGCTTGAGCACGGTCTGGTCGCAGCCCGCCAGAGTCTCCACCGTCCCGTCGGCGCGGCGGACGCGGGTCGCGCCGAGGTGGCCCGCGTCGCCGCCGTCGAGGCCGTGCGGGGGGACGCGGCGATGCGAGGCGAGGATGGCGCAGTCCATTTCCTCGAGGAAGCGGAGGGTGCGCTCGGTGCCGTCGCCGGCCGACCAGCGTCCCCTGCCGCCCGAGCCGGTGCGGATGTGGAAGTCCTCGAGCAGCACCGGGAAGCGATATTCGAGGATCTCGGGATCGGTCAGCCGCGAGTTGGTCATGTGGGTGTGGACACCGTCGGCGCCGTCGAAGCCCGTTCCGTCGTTGAGCCGGCCGGCGGGCGCGCCGGAGCAGATGGTCTCGTAGTACTGGTAGCGGGCGTTGCCGAAGGTGAGGTTGTTCATCGTCCCCTGCGCGGCGGCGAGGACGCCGAGGGCGCCGAACAGGCAGTCGGTGACGTGCTGGGAGGTCTCGACATTGCCGGCGACGACGGCCGCCGGGTAGACCGGCCGCAGCATCGATCCCTCGGGGATGACGATGTTGATCGGCCGCAGGCACCCGGCGTTCATCGGGATGCTGTCCTCGACCATGACGCGGAAGCAGTAGAGGACGGCGGCGCGCGTCACCGGCTCGGGAGCGTTGAAGTTGGTCGTCTGCTGCGGGCTCGTCCCGGTGAAGTCGACCGTCGCCTCGCGCCGCTCGCGGTCGACGCTGATCCGCACCCGGATCGTCGCGCCCTGGTCGGTCTCGACCGCGAATTCCGAATCGTGGAGCGCGTCGATCACGCGCCGCACGCTCTCCGCGGCATTGTCCTGCACGTGGCCCATATAGGCCCTCACCACGTCGAGGCCGAAATGGGCGACCATCTTGCGAAGCTCGCGCACGCCCATCTCGTTGGCCGCGATCTGCGCCTTGAGGTCGGCGACGTTCTGCGTGACGTTCCGCACCGGATGGCGATGGCCGGTGAGGAGAGCGATCAGCTCCGCCTCGCGGAAGCGCCCGCCCTCGACCAGCCGAAAGTTGTCTATGAGGACACCTTCCTCCTCGACCGTCGTCGCCCGCGGGGTCATCGAGCCCGGTGCCGTGCCGCCGACGTCGGCGTGGTGGCCGCGCGAGGCGACCCAGAACAGGATCGCCTCGCCGCTTTCGTCGAACACCGGCGTGCAGACGGTGATGTCGGGGAGGTGGGTGCCGCCGTTATAGGGCGCGTTGAGCGCGAACACGTCGCCCGGCCGGATGCGGCCCGCGTTCTCCGCGATGACGGTCTCGACCGAACGGTCCATCGAGCCGAGATGCACCGGCATGTGCGGTGCGTTGGCGACGAGCCGCCCCTCGCCGTCGAAGACCGCGCAGGAGAAGTCGAGGCGCTCCTTGATGTTCACCGAATAGGCGGTGTTCTGGAGGGTCACCCCCATCTGCTCGGCGATCGCCATGAAGAGGTTGTTGAACACCTCGAGCATCACCGGATCGACATCCGTGCCGATCGCGGCGCGCCTGGGCAGCGCCGCGATGCGGCGGAGCACGATATGGTCGTGGGCCGTGACCTCGGCGCGCCAGCCGGGCTCGACGACGATCGTCTGGTGTGGCTCGATGACGAGCGCCGGTCCTGTCACCGTCGTGCCCGGCGCGAGCCGGTCGCGGAGATGGACGCCGGCCTCATGCCAGGCGCCTTCCGTATAGACCGGCGTGCGCTCGGCCGGCTCCGCCTCGCGCGGCTCGGGCCGCCGCTCGCCCTCGTCCACGTCGGCACCCCCGCCGACCGCCTCGACCTCGAGAGACTCGACGATCACGGCCTTGCCCTCGAAGACGAAGCCGAACTGCTTGCGGTGCGCCGCCTCGAAGGCGCCAATCATGGTCGCGGCGTGGGCGGGCGGCCGCGCGGCCCCCCCCCCCGGGGGGGGG
>JAEZEN010000564.1 GCA_023433185.1 Pseudomonadota bacterium
CGCCTGCCATCGCGCCGGAAGGCGGCGGCAGGGCGCGACGGCGCCGAGCACCAGCGCCGGGCCGGCGGCGTTGGGGGGGACGGCGAGGCCGGCGGCGCGGCCGGCGGTGTTCGTGAAGCCGCCGCCCTCAACCAGAATGTCGAGCAGGCAGAGGGCGGCGATGAGCGCGGTGACGGCGGCCCCGAGCCTGGCGGCGGCGCGCGGTGACGACGACAGGGCGAGCAGGATAAGGGCCAGGCCAAGGACGATCGTCACCAGGTAGGACCGGGACACCGGACCGAGCGGATGAAGAAGGAGCGGCGCGAGCAACAGGGCGCCGGCGACCAGGAGCGTCCCCGTCCGGGATCGCACCTCGGGCCGCGCCAGCCATGCCCACAGCGATCCCGCAACGGTTGCGGCATATAGGGCGTAGATGAACCCGCGCGCCGCGCCCGCGCTCTCGAGGAAAGGCAGGATGAAGGGCAGGAAGTGGGCCTGGTATGCGAGGAGGACGACCGTGACGACGACGCCCGCGACCTGAGCGAGAAACGTCGCCTCGAGCTCCACCGCCGGCGTGGCAGATCCCAGCACGGTCATCGGCAGCCGACCGCGGGAGGTGCGTCAGCCTGCATGGCCGTCCCCGACGCGTGCGGCGCGCCCGAGGTTGCGCGCCAGCAGGAGGAGGGCCACACCGGCCGCGAGGCCGAACATGGGCAGCAGCCACTTGAAGCGCTCAGCCTTCTCCTCGAAAGCCCGGGAATCGTCGAAGACGGCATCGCTGCCAAGAACCTGCCAGTCATCCCCGAAGACATCGCGAAGCAGGGGCAGCGCGCCAGGGTACCGGGCGTAGTGCCGGTCGATCTCGTCGGGGTGACGGCGAAGCCAGTCCAGATCGCGCGGCGCGAAGACACCATAGTCGGCATCGAGGAGCATGCCGCCCGATTCGACAACGACATGGCGCTCGCTGACCAGAATCCGGGACGGAATGCCCTGCTCGCGCAGGACGGTGTAGACGAGCTTGGAGACCTGCGAGCAGAAGCCGTAGCCGCGGGCCACCGCCTGGCGCGGCGAGACGAACTCGTAGTTCTGCAAGTGGTCCCGATATGGTGGAAATCGGCCGAGAAGCCACAGGAGGTAGTTGTCATAGATGCTGATGCCCGTATAGGCGGCGTCGCCCGGCGTCCACGTATCCCCGGCGGTCCAGTAGTGGACCATTCCGGCAGCGACCGTTTCCGTCAGACGCGCGAGATAATCCGGCAACGGTTCGTCCGCGACGCGGTCGAGAGCCTCCCGACCGGCGATCGGCGCCGTGCGCCCGAGGGGTCCTGCGACAGCGGCCGCGGGCGGCTCGGGATAGGCCGTCACCAAGCCGAGCGGGTGAGCCGCCGCCAGGAGCAGCAGCGCTCCGCTGGCGGCGAGCGCGAGCCAACCGGCGAAAGCGACCAGACGGGCCGCACGGGCCCGGGACCGGCTGGGCGGGGCATGATCTGCCGGTCGTGGGACGGCTTGTGCTATCATCTCCGGCCCGTCACATTCGCCCCTTCACATTCGCCCCGGTGCGCCCGCGCCAGCCGGCGCGTCGCCGATGGTCACTCGCGGTCGCAGATCTCCGATGGATTCGCAAAGCCTGGTCGCCCTGCTCAAGGATCTGTGGCGCCTCGCCCTGCGCAAGCGCCGGGGGCAGCTTGGGCTGATTCTCGTTCTGACCGTACTGGGCGCTGCCGCCGAGGTCCTGACGCTCGGGGCGCTCATGCCCTTCCTCGCGCTCATCGCGGATCCGGCTGCGGTCGAGAACACGCCGATCATCCGCGACGCCCTTGGACTGCTCGGGCTGGGAACGCTCCGGGACCATCTCGTTGCGCTCACGCTTCTGTTCTCCGCCGCCGCGATCCTTGCGGGAACGCTCCGCGTCGTCCTGACCATGGTGGCAGCACGCTACGTATACAACCTCGCCCACGACCTCTCGACGGCGATCTTCGCGAACGTCCTGGCACGGCCCTACACATATCATGCGCTCGTCAATTCGAGCACAATCCTTGCGGGGCTCCAGCACGTCCAGGGCGTGGCGACGGGCGTCGTCCTGCCCCTCCTCCAGGTCGCCAGTGCCGCCATCATCGGCGTCTTCATCGCGACGGCGCTGATCGCCATCGACCCGGCCGTGGCTGTCATCACGTTCGGTGGCTTCGGCGGCATCTATCTGGCTGTGTCGCTCTTCGTACGCCGCCGGCTCCGCGGCAACGCGACCGCCATCGTCCAGTCGCAGAAGGAGGCCATCCGCACCGTCCAGGAAGGACTGGGCGGGATTCGCGACGTCATCATCGACGGAACGCAGCCGGTTTTCGAGGCACGGTTCTCGGAGCTGGAGCGCCGGTTCTGGAAGGCGCACGAGTCAAGCTACGTGGCGGCAGCCACGCCGCGCTTCGCCGTCGAGGCGGCGGGCATGGCGCTGATCGCAGGGATCGCCGCCATCCTCACCAGCGGTTCGGGGGGCGCGGCCTCGGTACTGCCGATCCTCGGCGTCTTCGCCCTGGGGGCACAGCGGCTCCTGCCGCTCCTCCAGGCCCTCTACAGCAACTGGGCGCTTGCCGTGAGCAACCTCGGCGGCGCACGTGCCGTCCTCGACCTCATCGGGGTGGCCGACGAGAAGGTGGCGGAAGAGCCCGATGGACCTCCACTTCCCTTCGAGAGGGCCATCACGTTCCGCAACGTCTCGTTCCGCTACGGCGACGACCGGCCGCCCGTGCTCGACGGGCTCGACCTCACGATCACGCGTGGCATGAAGCTGATGCTCGTCGGTCGGACAGGCGCCGGCAAGAGCACGGTGGTCGACCTCCTGATGGGGCTCCTCGCCCCGACGAGCGGCGCGATCGAGATCGACGGGCGACGGCTCGACGCGACCAACTGGCGTGCCTGGCGGCGCCAGATCGCCCATGTGCCGCAGAGCATCTTCCTTGCCGATGCCTCGATCGCCGCCAACATCGCCTTCGGCGTCCCGCCGGAGCGGATCGACCACCAGCGCGTCCGGATGGCCGCCGAACGGGCCCGCCTCGCCGGATTCGTCGCAACCCTCCCGCGCGGCCTGGATACCGTCGTCGGCGAGCGCGGCACGGCGCTCTCCGGCGGCCAGCGCCAGCGCATCGGCATCGCGCGGGCTCTCTACAAGGGCGCCGGCGTCCTGGTGCTCGACGAGGCGACCAACGCCCTCGACGCCGATACCGAGCGGGAGGTGCTGCAGTCGATCAGGGGCGCCGGCGAGATTACGCTCGTAATGATCGCCCACCGGCTGGCAGCGCAGGATCTCTGCGATGCCGTCATCGCCATCGAGGATGGCAAGGCGTCACCGCCGAAGTTCCGGACTGAGGGCAGTGGCATGGGCACGGTTGTCGATCCGAACGCCCCAGACCGCAAATAGTACATTGCTACTCTTGAGTGTATCAGTAGAAAATAACATCTTTTGATAGAGGCAGAGCCGCCGTTACTCGTGATTCTTGCCATGCCCGACAAAAAAGGCTTCCTGACGGTACTTCACACCAGCTAAGACGATTCGGCGCTGCCGTTGCAAAGTTGCTGGTACCCGGAGGCGGACGGGGGTTTTATCTTGGTCGAATGCATGGACCTCGGCGGGGGTGCCCGCATTCTCGTGACCGGTGGGGCGGGATTCCTCGGCTCGGCGCTGGCTGACGCCCTCCTGGCCCTAGGGTGCCGGGTGGTTGTGCTCGACGATCTGTCGAACGGTCTGGCCGACAATCTGCCGATCGGCGGGGATGACCGGGTGATCCTGCGCGTCGCCAAGGTGGGGGATCCCGCGGCGGCCGAACTCGTCGAGAAGGAAGTCGCCCGGGCCGACGGCGTCTTTCACCTGGCGAGTCCGATCGGTGTGCTCCGGGCCCATGCCGAACGGCTCGCCGTCACCCGAAGCATCCTCGCGGCGGGGCTGGCGGTCGTCGACGCCTGCCGGCGGCATCGCAAGCCGCTCCTCTACACATCGAGTTCCGAGGTCTATGGGCCGGGGCAGCTTGCGCGGATCGGCGAGGACAGCCCGGTGCTGTTCGACCTTCGTCCCCGTTGGGGTTACGCCGCGTCGAAGGCGGCCGTCGAACACCTCGTGGCCGGCATGCATGCCGACGAGAGCGTTCCGGCGTGGATCGTCCGGCCGTTCAACATGTCGGGTGCGCGGCAGCGGCCGACCACCGGGCAGGTCATCCCGCTCTTTGTCGATGCGGCCCTGCGCGGCGAGGCCCTCGTCATCCATGACGACGGCGAGCAGCAGCGCGCTTTCCTCCACGTCGAGGATGCCGTCGCGGGCCTGCTGAGCATAGCCCGCTGCGCGGATCTGCGTGGCCGTCCGGTCAATCTCGGCGGTGAGGAACCGGTGCGGATCATCGACCTCGCAGTGATGGTGCAGAAGGCGATGGGGAGGCCGGTCGCGATGGTGAACCGCCCGTCGGCAGCGGTCTTCGGCGAGGGTTTCGCCGTGACGCGCGACCGGATTCCCGATACCGGCCTCCTGCGGCAGGCCACCGGCTGGCGGCCGCACCGCCCGGTTCAGCACATCGTCGACGACTGCGTCCAGCACCTGCGGGCACAGCAGGCCGTCGCGGCTTGAGTGCCGATGGGTTCCTCGCGCTTCTCGTCGCGACGCTGGTCTCGGCGGGCGGCGTCCTGGCGACGACGCCGCTCGCGTTCCGGATCGGTGCCGTCGCAAGGGTGCGGCCCGACCGCTGGCACCTGACCGGAGCCGTCCCGCGGCTTGCGGGACCCGCGATGTTCCTCGCGATGGCCCCGTTCCTCTCGCTGGAGCAGGCCGTCATCCTCGGCTATGTCTGCATGGTCGGCGTCGTCGACGATGTCCGCCCGTTCAGCGCCGGCACCAAGGCGCTGGCACTGGCCGGCGGTGCGGTCCTTGCCGGCCTCGCGACGGAGTCCGTCTGGGTCGGGGTGGCCCTGTGGGTCGCCTGCAACGCCGTCAACATGCTCGACCATGCCGACGGCCTCGCCGCCGCCACGGTCGGCGCCGCCTTCCTCGGCATCGGTGGCGCGGCGGGTTTCGCCGGCGCCGGCGCCTGCCTCGGCTTTCTTCTCTTCAACTATCCGCCGGCGCGGGTGTTCATGGGGGACGGCGGCAGCCTGCTGCTCGGCGCCGCGATCGTGCTCCTGGCGCATCAGGGCGGGCCACTCTTCACGGCCGCCTGGCTTATCGTGCCGCTGGTCGACGCGGTCTTCGTCACGGCGCGGCGTCTGCTCGCCGGACGGAAGCCGTGGCTGGGCGGCACGGATCACCTCGGTCATGCCCTCCTCAGGGCAGGCATCCCGCCCCGCGTCCTGCCTGTGCTCTATGCCGGGGTGGGCGGCCCCCCCCGCCGGGCGG
>JAEZEN010000591.1 GCA_023433185.1 Pseudomonadota bacterium
ACATGCTGATCATCCGCGGCGTCAACGTCTTCCCCTCGCAGATCGAGGCGGTGCTCGCCGCCGAGCCGCGGCTCGCGCCCTACTACGTCCTCGAGGTGACGCGACCGCATCGCCTGGACGAGCTCGCCGTCGTCGTCGAGGGGCGCGACGGCACCACGGGCGAGGGCGAACGCACGGCGCTCGAGGCCGAGGCCGAGCACCTGATCAAGGTCCATGTCGGCGTCACCTGCGCCGTCCGCGTGGTGCCTCCGGGCACCATCGAGCGCTCCGAAGGCAAGGCGAAGCGGATCGTCGACCGGCGGCCGAAGGAATGACGGCGGGGAGGCTGCGATGAACGACGACGTGATTCCCATCCTCGCCGCCGGCGGCCTCCCGGAGGAAGCGGCGGCCGAGTGGCTGGCGGCGGAGCAGACCCGCACCGCCGATCTCGCCACCGACCGCCACCGCTATGCGGCGTTCTGGGAGAAGTCGTCCGGCCTCGTCGCCCGCCTGCCGCCGAAGCTCCGGCGGGACGCGGCGGCGGTGGCTGCGGCGGCCCATGTCCTCGACCGCGCGCGGGCGGCGCGCGAGCGTTTCCTCGCCGCCCCTGCCGAGGCGGTCTACGACGAGGTGACGGCGCGCGGCATGCTGCGGCTCGAGGACCTCGTCTTCGCCGTCGCCGCTGCGTTTCCCGGCCTCGCCCCCACGCCGGAGCAGGTGGCCGCCGAGGCGGCGATGACCCAAGGCGACAAGGACGGCGTCGAGATCGACCAGGGCATCCTGCTGGCGCATGTGCTGGCGAGCCCCCGCGCCGGCACGAGCCTCTGCCACGCCATGCTCCTGCCGCTGCCCGAGAGCGCGGAGCACGCCGCCCGGCTCGCGACAGACGGGCGTCTCGATATCGGCGCCGTGACGCTCGAACGGCGGGGCAGGGCGATCTATCTCACCGCCGGCAACCCCCGCTTCCTCAACGCCGAGGACGACACCACGCTTGCCGCCATGGAGATGGCGGTGGACGCCGCGATCCTCGACCCCGACAGCGAGATCGTCGTGCTCCGCGGACGGTCCGTCGATCACCCGAAATACGCCGGCCGGCGGGTCTTCGGGGCAGGCATCAACCTCACCCACCTCTATTGCGGCCGCATTCCCTTCGTCTGGTTCATGCGGCGCGACCTCGGCTACGTCCACAAGCTGTTCCGGGGCATCGCGCCGCCCGATGCGGTGCCGGACGACCTCGCCGGACGGACCACCGAGAAACCGTGGATCGCCGCCGTCGACAGCTTCGCCATCGGCGGCCACTGCCAACTGCTGCTGGTCGCCGACTACGTGCTCGCGGCTGACGACGCCTTCATGACGCTGCCGGCGCAGAAGGAGGGGATCATCCCCGGCTTTGCCAATCTCCGCCTGCCGCGCTTCACCGGCGAGCGGATCGCCCGCGAGGCGATCCTCTACGAACGGAAGCTGCCCTGCGCCAGTCCCGAGGGGCGTCTGATCGTCGATGAAGTGGCGCCCGCCGGCGCCATGGACGCCGCGATCGAGGCCGCCGTCGCCGGTCTCACCGACGCCGGTGCGGTCAGCGCGGTCGGCAACCGCCGCGCCTTCCGTGTCGCGCTCGAGCCGCTCGACGCCTTCCGCCGCTACGCCTCGGTCTATGCGCGCGAGCAGGCCTACTGCCATTTCAGCCCGGCCCTGATCGCCAATCTCGAGCGCAACTGGGACGCCCGGAACCGGCGGGGGTGAGTGATCACCTCACTGTGTGCGCGCGACTCTCACCCGACGTCGGCTCAGGGTCACCGGATCAACGAACGAGACAGTAGCCCCATTGAAGCTGAATAAATCTCCAATTCGCGGTGCCGAATTCTCCGCCGGAAAACTAAACGTCACAATATTTCTCAATACTCCAGATATACATTCTCCCGATATGGTAACTATGTCATGTGCTTTTTCGATATCAGATACCAAGAAGAGCGTAGGTGGAGGGTGGCCATATTGTTTCAAGAAAATTTTAGATAGATCTATGCCCGCAGTCTGCAATAATTCAATTATAGATTTAGCGATTGAACTTTCACGAGCCACGAGCGGTTGTGCTTTTTTCGATGCAGGCGGATGGGGAGGCTGTGGCGAATTACTAGTGCATTTGTGTTTAGGCCACGGCCAGCCAATCTCATCAAAGAAGACCCGGCTGCCCTTGTTCGTTCTGATAGTAGAAAACTCTCTCTCCGCATACCGGACAGCGAGCATTTGGAATCACAAAGCAGGCGGACCACCGACGGTCAGCCCCGTAGGCACCCAACGACTTGGCCGCAAGCTCTCTATTCCTATTCCTGCGCTTGGAGCACCAGCCACATGTGCAATCTGGATAGTGATTGTGACCTCCCATAGACGTCAGAGCCAGCCGCGCTTCTTGAACCAGAGGAAGGGCAGGACCGCCGAGGCGAGCATCAGGAGGAGGGCCGCCGGGTAGCCCAACCCCCAGTCGAGTTCCGGCATGTCCTGGAAGTTCATGCCATAGACCGTGCCGATCAGGGTCGGGGGGAAGAAGATCGTCGCCGCCACCGTGAGGATGCGGATCACCTCGTTCTGCTCGACCGAGATCAGGCCCAGCGTCGCGTCGAGGAGGAACAGGATCTTGTTCGAGAGGAAGGCGCAGTGATCCTCGAGCGAGCGGACGTCCCGGGCGAGCAGAGGCGGTTCTTGTTGGCGCCCTTGCCGAAGCTCGCGGGCAAGGCCGCGCCGGCGAACTGGATCAGCCGCTCGAGCGAGGACAGGCTTTCCCGCGCCTTGGCCGCGATGTCGCCCTGGGCGCCGATCTGGTTCATCAGCGCGGCAAGGCGACGGCCGCGGCGCTTCTCCTTCTGGCTGCTGAAGACCTGCTGGTTCAAGAGGTCGACGTCGCTGCTGACCTTTTCCAGCACGTCGGCCGTGCGGTCGACGATCGCCTCGATCAGACCGTAGAAGACCGACGCGGCGGTCGCGCAGTTGCTGCCGCTTCTGGTCGCCCGCACCATGAACTGCTTGTGGGCGCGCAGTTCCTCGTGGCGCAGCGTCGCGATACGCTGATCGCCGGCCACGACGATGGTGAGGGGCACCAGCAGCGGCTTGCCGGTGTCGATGCCGGTCAGGACCGATGCCGTCATGAAGACCGCCCCGTCTTCGGCGTAGAAGCGGCTCGAGAACTCGATCTCGGCAGCCTCCTCGCGGGTCGGCAGGCTCGCCGAAAGGAAGGTCTCCGCCTCTCGATCCTCTTCTCGGGTCGGCTGGTACAGGTCGATCCAGCTTGCATCTTCGGGCACGGCGCCGCCCGTGGCGACGTCGACGGTCCGCGGTCCGTCCTGTGACAGGCTGTAGGCTACGAGCATGGCGGCATCCCGGTGGCCGGCTTGCGCCCGTGGCGGCTCCGGATCGGGCGTAGAAATAACATGAGCATCATGTACGGGACGTATCGAACCCGGCGCGCGCCGTGCTACACGCGAGGCGTCAGAAACGGGGGCGCCGCACGGATTGCGGGCCAAGATGGAGGTCACGGGAATGAGGTTCTTCAACAAGCTCGCGCGCACGGTTGCAGCCGGTCTTCTGGCAGTCGTCATGGCCACCACCGGGGGCGTGCTCCCGTCGTCGGCGGACACCGGACATGTCAAGATCGGCGTCCTCACCTGCGCGGCCGGGGTCCAGGTCGGGCTGCTCATCACCTCGGGCGAGAAGATCCGCTGCAGCTTCGTGCCGGATGCCCACGGCACCGAGCACTATCACGGCAGGATCCGGAAGTTCGGCCTCAATGTCGGTATCACCGCCGCCTCGGTGATCGTCTGGGCCGTGCTCGCCGTCGACGGCAGCAAGTACCAGCCCTATGCCCTGGCCGGGACCTATGCCGGCGTCTCGGCGGAGGAGACGGTCGCCCTCGGCCTCGGTGCGAACCTCCTGCTCGGCGGTTCGGACAAGGGCTTCGTCCTGCAGCCGCTCAGCGTCCAGGGCCAGGCCGGGCTCAACCTCGCCGTCGGCGTGTCGATCCTCCACCTCGACGCCGACGGGTAGGCCGAACCTGGCGGCGAAGCCCGCCGGTCTTCCGGCGGGTTTTCGGCTCGCTCTTGTCATCCGTCGCTTTCCCTGAGACGATCCGGTCCCAGGGGCGCGCGGCCTCGCGTCCTCGACAAGCAAGAAAAGCTGGAGGACACGGCCATGGCAGACGGCGGCAGAGTTCCGGGCCCGAAGTGCATCGCGCTGACGGGGCCGTTCGCAAGCGGCAAGACGACGCTCCTTGAGGCGATCCTCGCGCGCACCGGAGCCGTGACCCGGCAGGGCTCGGTGACGGACCGGAACACGGTGGGCGATGCCTCCGCCGAAGCCCGCGCGCACCAGATGAGCACCGAGGTCAACGTCGCCGATACCGAGTTCATGGGCGACCGGATCACCTTTCTCGACTGCCCCGGCTCGGTCGAGTTCGCCTTCGAGTCCGAGGCGATCCTGCCCGCCGTGGACCTCGCCATCGTCGTCGCCGAGGCGGACGAGAAGAAGATTCCCGCCCTCCAGGTCATCCTCAGGACGCTCGAGGAGCGCGGCATTCCGCGCATCCTGTTTCTCAACAAGATGGACAAGGCCGACGCGCGGGTCCGCGCGACGCTCGAGATGCTCCAGCCGGCGAGCAGCGTACCCCTCGTGCTCCGCCACATCCCGATCTGGCAGAGCGGCGTCGTCACCGGCTTCATCGACCTCGCGCTCGAGCGCGCCTTCCTCTATCGCGAGCACGCCGCGAGCGAGGTCATCGACATGGCCGACGAGGATCGCGCCCGCGAGGCCGAGGCGCGCTTCACCATGCTCGAGACGTTGGCCGACTACGACGACAGCCTGATGGAGCAGCTCCTCGAGGACATCCAGCCCGATCGCGACAGCGTCTTCACCGATCTCGTCGCCGAGATGCGGGACGGGCTGATCTGTCCGGTGCTCATCGGCTCTGCGGAGAAGGCCTACGGCGTCGGCCGGCTCCTCAAGGCGATCCGCCACGAGAGCCCGGGCATCGCCGACACGCGGATCCGGCTTGGCCTGCCGGAGGGCGACGAGGCCGTCGCCCAGGTGCTGAAGACGCTCCACACGACGCATGGCGGCAAGGTGTCGGTCGCCCGGGTGCTGTCCCGGTCGATCGCCGAGGGCGCCGAGCTGGTCGGCCCGGACGGCGAGGTCGGCCGGGTCTCCGGCGTCTTCCGCGTCATGGGCGGCGGCAGCCAGAAGCGCGATGCGGCGCAGGCCGGCGATACGGTCGGTCTCGGCAAGCTCGACGGCGCCCGGACCGGCATGACGCTGTCGACCGGCAAGGTCCCGCCGCGCCAGCTCGTCGCCCCCGCCATTCCCGACCCGGTGCTCGGCGTCGCCGTCTCCTCGGCCGAGCGCAAGGACGACGTCAAGCTCTCGGCGGCGCTCCAGAAGGCGGTTGAGGAGGACCCCTCGCTCCGCATCAGCCACGTCCAGGAGACCGGCGAGACGCTGCTCGAGGGGCAGGGCGAGATGCACCTTCGCGTCGCCCTCGAACGGCTCACGGGCAAGTACGGCGTCGCCATCACGACCCGCGAGCCGCAGGTGCCCTACAAGGAGACGATTCGTGGTCAGGTCAGCGTGCGGGGGCGGCACAAGAAGCAGTCGGGCGGCCATGGCCAGTTCGGTGATGTGGTGCTCGACATCAAGCCGCTGCCACGCGGCTCGGGCTTCGTCTTCGAGGAGACGATCACCGGCGGCGCCGTGCCGCGGAACTATTTCGGTTCGATCGAGGAGGGGATCCGCGAGTATCTCGGCCGCGGGCCGCTTGGCTTCCCCGTCGTCGACATCGCGGTGACCCTCACCGACGGCACCTACCACACGGTCGATTACTCCGACATGGCCTTCCGCACCGCCGCCCAGATCGGCATGCGGGAGGGCATGCCGCAGTGCAAGCCTGTGCTGCTCGAGCCCGTGCTCAAGGTCGAAATCGCCGTGCCGTCCGAGGCGACGCCGCGGGTCAACGCGATCGTCTCGCAGCGTCGCGGCCAGCTCCTCGGCTTCGATGCCCGGCCCGGCTGGCAGGGTTGGGACGTCGTCGAGGCGATGATCCCCCAGGCGGAGATCCGCGATCTCATTGTCGAGCTGCGGTCGGCGACTGCGGGCGTCGGGACGTTCCGGGCGAGATTCGATCACCTCGCCGAGATCACCGGGCGCCTTGCCGACCAGGCCATCGAGCGCGTGGCGGGCACGAAGGCGGCCTGAGCCTCGTCGTCGGCGGAACCCTTCGCGCGGCTCCCACGTTGCACCTCTTCCGGCCGGAGCGGCCGCAAACGGAACGAGGGAGACATCCTGCATGCTATTCCGCACGCTCGCTTTCGCTGGTCTGCTCGCGTTCGCCGTGCCGGCACTGGCCGACGACGACCGCATGCCGACCGCCGAGGAACTGGCGACCATCGAGGCGGTGCTGCGCGACGCCGGCTACGTGAGCTGGGACGACATCGAGCTCGACGATGGCGTCTGGGAAGTGGACGATGCGCGGAAGGCCGACGGCACCGAGCACGATCTGGAGCTCGACCCGGTTACGCTGGAGATCGTCGACATCGACGACTGATCCGCGACGGCCTGCCGTCGGGGACTTCCGGATCGGCACACCTTCGTGATTTGATCGTGTCCCCGGGGCGGCGCTAGGTCAGCTTCGGGACACGACGAAATGCCCGAAGGGAGGCCGACCATGCTGATCAGGCGCAGGCGGGGCTGGGAGATTCCGGAGCGACTTGCCACGCCGGAATCGATCTACCTGAACCGCCGTCAGATTCTGGCGGCGGGCGGCTTCGGCCTTGCCGCCGCGGCCATCCCCGGGCGCGCCATGGCGCAGACCGATCCGACCGCCGACCTCTATCCGGCGCCCCGCAACAGCCGGTACACGATCGAGCGCGCGGTCACGCCGGAATCGATCAACACCAGCTACAACAACTTCTACGAGTTCGGCACGCACAAGAACATCGCCAGCGCGGCCGCGGCACTGCCGATCCGGCCGTGGGAGGTGACGATCGACGGCCTCGTCGAGAAGGAGCAGACCTTCGCGATCGACGACCTGATCCGGCGCATGCCGCTCGAGGAGCGGCTCTACCGCCACCGCTGCGTCGAGGCCTGGTCGATGACCGTGCCGTGGACCGGATTTCCGTTGGCCGAGCTCGTCAAGCTCGCCGCCCCGCTCGGCGATGCGACCTACCTCCGCATGGAGACGTTCCAGATGCCGGACGTCGCCACGGGCCAGAAGCAGATCTGGTATCCTTGGCCCTATGTCGAGGGCGTGACCATCGCCGAAGCGACCAATGAGCTGGCCTTCATGGTCACCGGCGCGTATGGCAAGCCGGTCGCCAAGGCCATGGGGGCGCCGCTCCGTCTCCACCTGCCCTGGAAGTACGGCTTCAAGTCGATCAAGTCGGTCGTCCGCATCACCTTCACCGACGAGCGTCCGCTCAGCTTCTGGGAGCAGCTTGCCCCCGACGAGTACGGATTCTGGGCCAACGTCAATCCGGAGGTGCCGCATCCGCGCTGGAGCCAGGCGATGGAGCGCGACATCACCAACAATGAATCGATTCCCACCAGGCTCTTCAACGGCTATGCCGAGTATGTCGCCGGTCTCTACACGGAATTGAGCGACGAGCCGCTCTACATGTGACGCCGCCGCCGCACCGCCCGATACCGAAGGAGATCGCCCGTGTTCCGTTTCGTCCTGGCCGCGGCGCTGGCTCTCGGCCTGTCGACGGGGTCGGCTCTCGCCGCCGAACCCGCCGCGGATGGCATCGTCGTCGACGTGCCGGTGGCGCTCGATACGGCGAAGGTGGTGTTCAACCTCGATCGTCCGGCCTTCGCCGGTGACGAGCCGGTCGGCCTGAACTTCCTGCGCATCATGATCGAGAGGTTCGCCGCCGACGACACGGAGGCGGAGATCGTGGCGATCTTCCACGGCGCGTTCGGCTATGCCCTTCTCGATGACGCGAAGTACAACGAGGTGCGCAACTGGAAGGGGGGTAACCCTTACAAGGCGCAGATCCTGGCGACCATCGCAGCCGGCGTATCGGTCGAGGAATGCGCCCAGACGATGCGCGACATGGGATGGACCAATGCCGACCTCATCCCGGGCGTCCGGGTGAACACCGGCGCCAATTTCCGGATTGTCGAGCTGGTACGGAACGGTTTCGTGCAGATTCAGCCCTGAGCGGGAATGGGTCGGGAAAGGGCCGGGCCCGGCGGGCCCGGCAGTTCCTCGCGCGGCCCAGTAACGCGGGGCGGCAAGCGTCCCAGAGGGAACACACGGCGCGGTGAAAGCGTACGCAGGGAGGAAGTGACGCACGAATCACCGCGTCGACAGGAGAAGTCTACGCCTGCCGAAATTGTGTGCACCATACTTTTGGCGCCCGGCAGAATTACCAAGGGACGTGCGCCAAATCGGCAACAGGCGGCCTAAGTCCTCGTCAGAACGGCCAGTTCTGCGCCTTGGCGATCAGGAAATCGCGGAAGACTTTGACGCGGGCCGAGTTCTTGAGCTCCGCGGGATAGACGAAATAGGTCGAGAAGCCGGGCACTTCGGCGCCGGGAAGATCAAGCCGCACCAGCGCTGTATCCTTGCCCACCATGTAATCGGGCAGCGCTGCGATGCCGATGCCCCTGGTGATCGCATTCTTGATCGACAGGAGGTTGTTGATCCGCAGGATCGGCGTGCGGGGATTGTCGGGGTCGCGGCCCGCGATCTCCAGCATGTTGAGGTTCTTCAGGTATTGCGGCACCGGCACGCCGAAGGTGACGATGCGATGGGCGTCGAGCTCGGCGAAGGTCGTCGGCCGGCCGAAACGCTCGAGATAGCTCGGCGCCGCGTAAAGGTGCATGTTCACCGTGAACAGGCGCCGCTGGATGAGGTCCGGCTGGGTGGGCTGGCGCAGGCGGATCGCGACGTCGGCCTCGCGCATCCCGAGGTCGAGCTCCTCGTCGTCGAGAATGAGCTGCAGCCGCACGTCGGGATAGAGGTCGATGAACTCGTGGATACGGTCGGTCAGCCACGTCGAGCCGAGGCCGACTGTGGTCGTCATCCGCAGCGGCCCCGTCGGTTTCTCCGAGGATTCGGCAAGGCGCGACTTCACGCCTTCCAGTTTCAGCATCACGTCGTTGACGGTGCGGAACAGGTGCTCGCCGTGCTCGGTGAGGATGAGGCCGCGGGCATGGCGATGAAACAGCGCCACGCCGAGGTCCTGTTCGAGCCCCGAGACCTGCCGGCTCACCGCCGACTGGCTCATGTTGAGGGTCTCGCCGGCATGGGTGAAGGATCCCGCCTGGGCGGCGGCGTGGAAGATCCGGAGCTTGTCCCAATCCATGGTGCCGGCCGCTACTCGGCCGCTTCCGCAGTCTCGGTCTCGCTGGCCGCCAGGAAACGCTCGGCCTCGAGGGCCGCCATGCAGCCGAGGCCCGCCGCGGTCACGGCCTGGCGGTAGACCTCGTCGGCGACGTCGCCGGCGGCGAACACGCCCGGCACCGAGGTCGCGGTCGAATGCGGTGCGGTCCACACATAGCCGCCCGGCTTCATCCGCAGCTGATCGCCGAGGAAGCCGGTCGCCGGTGCGTGGCCGATGGCGACGAAAAGGCCGTCGACGGGCAGTTCCCGCGTCTCGCCCGTCCTGACGTTCCGCAGCGCCAGCCCGGTCAGCGACAGGGGCGGCCCGGTCTCGCCGAGGACATCGGCGACGACGGTATCCCACAGCACCTCGATCTTCGGGTTCTCGAAGAGGCGATGCTGGAGGATCTTCTCGGCGCGGAGCGAATCGCGGCGATGGATGAGCGTCACCTTGTCGGCGAAGCGGGTCAGGAACAGGGCTTCCTCGACCGCGGTGTTGCCGCCGCCGATCACCGCGACGTTCTTGCCGCGATAGAAGAAGCCGTCGCAGGTGGCGCAGGCCGAGACGCCGAAGCCACGGAAGCGCTGCTCGCCCGGCAGGCCCATCCACTTGGCCTGGGCGCCGGTGGCGACGATGAGGGCATCGCAGGTGTAGCTGTTGCCGGTGTCGCCGGTCAGCCGGAACGGCCGCCGGGAGAGATCGACCCCGGTAATGTGGTCGACGAGGAAAGCGGTGCCGACATGCTCGGCCTGGCCCCGCATCTGCTCCATGAGCCAGGGGCCCTGGATCACGTCGGCGAAGCCGGGATAGTTCTCGACGTCGGTCGTGGTGGTCAGCTGGCCGCCGGGCTCGGTGCCGGTGATCAGCAGCGGCTCCAGCATGGCGCGCGCCGCATAGATGGCCGCCGTGTACCCGGCCGGGCCGGATCCGATGATGATGACCTTGTGGTGCATCTTTCCCCGCCTTTCGCGCGCGCCAGAAGGCAGCGCCGCGAAGCTCCTGAAATCTTCCGCCGTAATGTAGGGACTGGGCGGGTTCCGCTGCAAGAAGCGCATGGCGTGCGGGCGAAAACAAGGTCGTGACCGGGCAGGGCGGTCGCGCCGCTGCCGTCATCCACAGCGAATCGTGGCAAGCTGCCGGCGTTGGGCACCCCGGGGCGAGGAACGGTGGGGGCGGGCGTGAAGGCCAATCTCGACGCCACGGACTGGCGTATCCTGAAGGAGCTTCAGGACGACGGCCGCATGACCAATGTCGAACTCGCACGCCGCGTCGGCATCTCGGCGCCGCCCTGCCTGCGGCGCGTGCGGGCGCTTGAGGAAGCCGGTATCATTGAGGGCTATCGCGCCCTCATCGACGAGAAGGCCCTGGCCTTCGAGGTCACCGCCTTCGCGATGGTCGGGCTTGCGAGCCAGAGCGGCGCCGGGCTCGTCTCGTTCCAGGCGAAGGTCAGGGACTGGCCGGTCGTGCGCGAGTGCTACATGCTCTCCGGCGACATCGACTTCATCCTGAAATGCGTGGCGCGCGATCTCGGGAGCTTCCAGGCTTTCATCATCGACGATCTGACCCAGGCCCCCGAGGTCGAGAGCGTGCGCACCTCGCTGGTCATCCGCCGGCTCAAGAACGAGCCGACGGTGCCGATGCCGGGGCGCCCGCCTGCCGCCTGAGGCTACTTGTACTTGACGTCGATGATCTCGTAGGAGCGCGCGCCACCGGGTGCCGCGACCTCGACGGTCTCGCCCTTCGACTTGCCGATGAGGGCGCGGGCGATCGGCGAGGAGATGGAGATGCGGCCCTGCTTCACGTCGGCCTCGGCATCCCCGACGATCTGATACTTCTTCTTCTCCTCGGTGTCCTCGTCGATCAGCGTGACGGTGGCCCCGAACTTGATCGTCTTCGAGCCGGCGAGCTTGGAGATGTCGATGATCTCGGCGCGGGAGAGCTGATCCTCGAGTTCGACGATGCGGCCTTCGTTGTGGCCATGAGCTTCCTTCGCCGCGTGATACTCGGCATTCTCGGAAAGGTCGCCATGGCCCCGCGCTTCGGCGATCGCCTCGATGATCCGCGGACGCTCCTCGGAAGTGCGCCGCTTGAGCTCTGATTCCAGCGCCGCATGGCCGGCAGCGGTCATCGGAATCTTTTCGATCACGGTCAAACCCTCACTTGTCTCAACGCCGCAAACGCGATGCCCGGTCACAAAAAAGGCCCGGAACGCCGCCCGAAACGGAATTCCGTGCCGCACCTACCTACGGCCGGGACGGGCCGCGGCGAAGTAGTGCTGCTGTCGCCGGGCTTCAAGGTGTCCCGCACCTGCGGCACAACCTTTCGCGACCCGGCGGTCTCCTCCCGGGCCCGCGGCGGCGTCGCCACCCCGGGACTCGGATACCCAGCATCCGACAAGTCCGGCCCGGCTTCAAGCGCGATTATCGACCGGGATTCCAGCCGGTTCCACGGCGGCGTCCTTCATGCGCCCGTCTGGAAGTAGGATTGGAGGGGGCGCACCGCCAGTTCCCCGTGGCGATAGGCCTCGATGCCCCGCGCCGCGGCGGCGGCCCCGGCGACGGTAGTGTAGTAGGGCACCTTGTGGAGCAGCGCGGCGCGACGGAGCGAGCGGCTGTCCGACAGGGCATGGGCCCCCTCGGTGGTATTGAAGACGAGCTGGATCTCGCCGTTCTTGATGGCGTCGACGATGTGCGGGCGGCCCTCGAGCACCTTGTTCATCTTGGCGCAGGCCACGCCCTCCGCGGTCAGGAAGCGCTGGGTGCCGCCGGTCGCCACGATCCGGAAGCCGAGCCGCTCGAGCCGGCGGATGGCGTCGAGCATCGCCGGCTTGTCCCGGTCGCGGACCGAGACGAAGACCGTGCCGCTGGTCGGCACGAGGACGCCGGCGCCGAGCTGGCTCTTGGCGAAGGCGATGGGGAAGTCCCGGTCGAGGCCCATCGCCTCGCCGGTCGAGCGCATCTCGGGGCCGAGCAGGGTGTCGACATTGGGGAAGCGCGCGAACGGAAACACCGCCTCCTTCACCGCGACGTGGCCGACCGGGCGCGGTTCGAGCCCGAATGCGCCCAGCGGCTCGCCGGCCATCACCAGCGCGCCGACCTTGGCGAAGGGCACGCCGACGGTCTTGGCGACGAACGGCACGGTGCGCGAGGCGCGCGGGTTGACCTCGAGCACGAAGACCTCGCCGTCCTTGATCGCGTACTGGACGTTCATCAGGCCCTTCACCTCGAGGGCGAGCGCCATGGCGCGGGTCTGGCGCTCGAGCTCGGCGACGACATCGGACGACAGCGAGTAGGGCGGCAGGGAGCAGGCGGAGTCGCCGGAATGGATGCCGGCTTCCTCGATGTGCTCCATGATGCCGCAGATGAAGACGTCCGTGCCGTCGGCGAGCGCGTCGACATCGACCTCGATCGCGTCGGACAGGTAGCGGTCGAAGAGCAGCGGATTCTTGCCGAGCAGCGTGTTGATCTGCCCGGTCTTGTCGTTGGGGTAGCGTGCCTTGACCTCGCTCGGCACGAGTTCGGGCAGGGTGCCGAGAAGGTAGTTGTCGAGCTGTCCCTCCTCGCGGATGATCTGCATCGCCCGGCCGCCGAGCACATAGGAGGGTCGCACGACCAGCGGATAGCCGAGTTCGCCGACCACCAGCCGCGCCTGTTCGACCGAGTAGGCGATGCCGTTCTTCGGCTGCTTGAGGGCGAGCCTGTGGATGAGCTTCTGGAAGCGGTCGCGGTCCTCGGCGAGGTCGATCATGTCGGGTGCGGTGCCAAGGATCGGCACCCGGGCCTCCTGGAGCGCGGCGGCGAGCTTCAGCGGCGTCTGGCCGCCGAGCTGGACGATGACCCCGTGCAGCGTGCCCTTCGACTGCTCGACGCGCACGATCTCGAGCACGTCCTCCGCCGTCAGTGGCTCGAAATAGAGGCGATCCGAGGTGTCGTAGTCGGTCGAGACCGTTTCCGGGTTGCAGTTGACCATGATGGTCTCGAAGCCCGCATCCGACAGCGCGAAGCACGCATGGCAGCAGCAGTAGTCGAACTCGATGCCCTGGCCGATGCGGTTCGGGCCGCCGCCGAGGATCATCACCTTCTTCCTTTCCGAAGGGTTGGCCTCGTCGGCCGGGGCGCCGGCGAAGGACACCTCGTAGGTCGAGTAGAAGTAGGCGGTGGGCGAGGCGAACTCGGCCGCACAGGTGTCGATCCGCTTGTAGACGGGATGGACGTCCAGGCGGGCGCGGAGGGCGGCGACCTCGGCCTCGCCGGTGCCGGCGATCTGGGCGAGGCGGGCGTCCGAGAAGCCCTGCGCCTTGAGGCTGCGGAGCGGGCCGGCCGTCTCCGGCAGGCCGTGCTCGCGCACCCGCGCTTCGGAGGCGACGATCGCCTCGAGCTGGCGGAGGAACCAGGGGTCGATGCGGGCGACATTGGTCACCTCCTCGACGCTCATGCCGAGCCGCAACGCCTGGGCGCAGGTCAGGAGGCGCTCCGGCGTCGGCCGCCCGAGGGCGGCGCGGATCGCGTTCTTGTCATCGCCCTCGCCGAGCCCCGGGATCTGGATCTCGTTCAGTCCGGTGAGCCCGGTCTCGAGGCCGCGGAGCGCCTTCTGGAGCGACTCGCCGAAGGTCCGGCCGATCGCCATCACCTCGCCGACCGACTTCATCGCAGTGGTCAGGATCGGTTCGGCGCCGGGGAACTTCTCGAAGGCGAAGCGCGGGATCTTGGTGACGACGTAGTCGATGGTCGGCTCGAACGAGGCCGGCATGGCGCCGCCGGTGATGTCGTTGTCGAGCTCGTCCAGCGTGTAGCCGACGGCGAGCTTCGCCGCGACCTTGGCGATCGGGAAGCCGGTCGCCTTCGAGGCGAGCGCCGAGGAGCGCGACACCCGCGGATTCATCTCGATGACGATCAGGCGGCCGTCGGCGGGGTTGACGGCGAACTGGACGTTGCTGCCGCCGGTATCGACGCCGATCTCGCGGAGCACCGCGATCGAGGCGTCCCGCATGATCTGGAATTCCTTGTCGGTCAGGGTCAGCGCCGGCGCGACGGTGATCGAGTCGCCGGTGTGGACGCCCATCGGGTCGACGTTCTCGATCGAGCAGACGATGATGCAGTTGTCCGCCCGGTCGCGGACCACCTCCATCTCGAACTCCTTCCAGCCGAGAACCGATTCCTCGATCAGCACTTCGGTGGTCGGCGAGGCATCGAGGCCGCGCTCCACGATCTCGAGGAATTCCTCGCGGTTATAGGCGATGCCGCCGCCGGTGCCGCCCATCGTGAAGGAGGGGCGGATGATCGCCGGCAGGCCGATCACGTCGAGCGCCTTCAGCGCGTCGCCGAGCGAATGGGCGAGCTCGGAGCGCGGCGTCTCGAGGCCGATCGTCCGCATCGCCTCGCGGAAGCGCTCGCGGTCCTCGGCCTTGTCGATGGCGTCGGCGGTGGCGCCGATCATCTCGACGCCGAACTAGTCGAGAACGCCGAGCTTGCGGAGCGACAGTGCCGTGTTGAGCGCCGTCTGGCCGCCCATCGTGGGGAGGAGCGCGAGCGTCTCGTCGGGCCGTGCGCTGCGTTCCTGCTCGATGATCTTGGCGACGATCTCGGGCGTGATCGGCTCGACATAGGTCGCGTCCGCCAGCTCCGGATCGGTCATGATCGTCGCCGGATTGGAGTTGATCAGGACAACGCGGTAGCCCTCTTCCTTCAGGGCCTTCACGGCCTGGGTGCCGGAATAGTCGAACTCGCAGGCCTGGCCGATGACGATCGGGCCGGCGCCGATGACGAGGATCGAGTCGATGTCTGTGCGTCTGGGCATGTCCAACCGGCGGCAAAAAAGCCCGGCGCGGCGAGCCCGCCCGGGCGCATGAACGAGGACCTTGAGGCTAGGCCGGCCTTATAG
>JAEZEN010000004.1 GCA_023433185.1 Pseudomonadota bacterium
GCCCACGCCCGCGACCGCGCGGCGGCGATCGACTTCGCCTACTGGATCGCCGGCGCCGACGTGCAGCGCGGCCCCTATGCCGCGACCGGCGGCCAGCCGGGCCACGCCGCGGCCTGGGGCGATGCCACCGTCAACGCCGCCACAGGCGATTTCTACCGGGCGACGCGAGCGACGCTCGAAGCCGGTTGGCTTCGCCCGCGCCACGATGGCTACATGGAGTTCCAGGACCAGGCGTCGAAGCGCCTGAACCAGGCTCTGGAGCAAGGGGAGGACGGCGCCCGCGTGGTCGCCGACCTGAATGATGCCTACCGCGGGAGCTTCCGCTGACGGGCGGCTTCGCGCAAAAACCGGAGGAAAGAAGATGTCGAGGCTGAAACTCACCATCCTGGCCGCAGCGGCGGCCAGCTTCGCGACGGCGGCCGTGGCTGCCGACGATCTTACCGCCACGCTGCCGGACCAGCTCAAGGCGCTCTACGTCGACGCGGCCCAGGAGCTGATGCCGTCGGCCTATGACGACTTCACGCCGAAGGCGAAGCCGTGGAAGTGGTGCCACTCGGAATCCTATCAGGGCAATCCGTGGCGCGTGTCGCTGACCAACGAACTGCGCCGCCTCGTCGACGGCCTCATCGCCAGCGGTGACGCGAGCTCCTTCGAGGTGTCGGATTCGAACGGCGACGTCAGCCAGCAGATCAACCAGATCCGCACCTTCATCGAATCCGACTGCTCGATCATCACGGCGGTCCCGGGCTCGTCGACCGGCCTCGACGATGTGATCAAGGCGTCCTTCGACGCCGGCATCCCGTTCGTCACGGTTTCGGCCTACGTCACCAGCCCCTATGCCATCAACGTCGATTCCGACTATGGCGGCTGGGGCCGCGACATGATGGCGGCGATTGCCCGGACGCTGGACGGCAAGGGCAACATCCTGTTCGTCGAGGGCATCGCCGGCGCGCCGATCGTCGAGATGCAGCGGAACGGGGCCGAGTCGGTCCTCGCCGAATACCCCGACCTCAGGATCGCCCGGTCGGTGAACGGCAACTGGACCGCCAACGTCACGAAGACCGTGGTCCTCCAGGCGCTCGCCACCAACCCCGCGCCGATCGACGCTGTGTGGACCTCGGGTTCCGAGTCGCGGGTCGTCGCCGAGGCCTTCGCCGAGGCCGGCCGGCCTGCGCCGCTGATCACCGGCTCCATCACCGGCGACGCGCTCGGCTACTGGAAGGAGAACCCCGACGGCTACCGCTTCGAGGGCCACGCGGTGCTGCCCGGCTGGAACGCCCAGGCGCTCTTCCGCGTCGGCCATCGCATCCTTGAGGGCCAGAAGCCGAAGCTCAACGTGCTGATGATCCCGATGCCCCCGGTCGCGGGCGCCGAGCTCGACAAGTGGTACCAGGACTGCATGACCCCGGACGCCGGCTCCGTGTTCCCGGTGCCGCCGACCGATCCGATGCCGGAGGAGCTGATGGACGCCTACTTCACCAACCCGGCGCCGACCGGCTTCGACTACGCCCAGGTGCCCGGCGCCTGCGACGCACAGTAACGACCGCCAACGCTTGGCAGCCCCGCCGGGACGACCGGCGGGGCCTGCCGCACCCCGGACCCGATGCTCGAGATCGCCAACCTCTCCAAGCGCTACGGCGAGACCGTCGCCCTCGACGGCGCGTCCGTTGCGTTCTCGTCGGGTACCGTCCACACCATCATGGGCGAGAACGGCTCGGGCAACTCGACCCTCGTCAAGCTTCTCTCCGGCATCGTCCTGCCCGACCGCGGCGAGATCCGCGTCGACGGGCGGCCCTTTGCCGGCCGCAACCCGCGGGCTTTCCAGGATGCGGGCTTCGCCACCGTGTTCCAGGAGGTGCTGGTCGCACCCGACCGCACGGTCACCGATAACGTCCTCCTCGGCTATGACGGGCTGGCGCACCGTCGCCTGCCGCGGAACCGGCGCCGCGACACCGCGCGCGACGCGCTGGCGCTCTGCACGCCGACGATCGTCGACCCCGAGGTCGAGGCCGGGCATCTGCCCCTCGCCATCCAGCAGCTGGTCGTGCTCGCCCGGGCGCTGGTCCGCAAGCCGCGCATCCTGATCCTCGACGAGGTGACCGCGGCCCTCGATTTCACCGACCGCGAGACGGTGTTCACCCTCATCGAGCGCCTCGCCCTCGAGGGCTGCCTCGTCCTCTTCATCTCGCACCGGATGGACGAGGTGCTGCGCCTCTCCCACCGCATCACGATCCTCCGGAGCGGCAAGGTGGTCGAGACGCTCGACCGCGCCGACGCGACGCCCGAGCTGCTGCTCGCCCGCATGGCCCCCGAGATCCTGGCGGAGCGCGCCCATGGCTGAGGCCGCGCCCCGGGTTCCGGAGCTGCGCGCGGCCGGTGTCGCCCTCGCGGCCGGCCGGACGCCGTTCACCGAGGTCGTGCGGGCCGGCGAGATCGTCGGCCTTTCCGGCCTCGACGGGCACGGTCAGGAGCGCTTTCTCGAGACGCTCGCCGGCCTTCAGCCGCCGCGGAGCGGTGAGGTGGCGGTGAGCGGCGGCGGCGCGGACGCCAGGATCGAGGGCTTCCGCCAGGCGGTGCGTCACGGCATCGCCTATCTGCCGCGCGACCGGCGGGCGACGGGCATCTTTCCGACGCTGTCGATCCTCGACAACTTCGCCATCGCCACCATCGCCCGCGACGTCCGCGGCGGGCTGATCAGCAGGACCGCCCGGCAGGCGCGCTACGCGAAGTTCCACGAGCGGCTGGGCATCGTCGCGCCCAACGGCAACGCGCCGATCACGTCGCTGTCGGGCGGCAACCAGCAGAAGGTGCTGCTCGCCCGCTGGCTCGCGCATGACCCGCGCTTCCTGCTTCTCAACGACCCGACCCGCGGCGTCGACATCGCGACGCGGCAGACGCTCTACGGGGTGTTTCGCGAGCTTGCCGGCGACGGCGTGGCGCTCGTCGTCCTGTCGTCGGAGATCGAGGAGATCGTGACGCTCTGCCACCGCGTCCTCGTCTTCCGCGAGAACGAGCTGTTCGCCACGCTTTCCGGCGACGACCTCGTCAGCGACCGGGTGATCGCCGCCATGTTCGGACGGCGCGCATGACCGCCGTCCCCGACACCCTGCCTCGAAAGCCCGGCCTCGCCTGGGCGATCTGGAAGCGTACCGGTTTCGCGCCGCTTCTCCTCCTCGTGCTGCTGGTCCTCAACATCTGGCTCAACCCGGTGCGTTTCGTTCCCAGCAACTGGGGCACGCTGATCGGACTCGCGGCGCCGCTGATCGGCGCGGCGCTGGCCTCGACGCCTGCGATCCTCGGCGGTCGCGGCGGCATCGACGTCTCGATCGGGCCGCTGATGGGATTCGTCAACGCGATCGTCGTGAAGGTGCTGATCGCCACCATGGGCCTCGATTCGCCCTTCGTGGTGATCACCGCGGCCATCCTCATCGGGGCCGGCATCGGCGCGGTAAACGGCTTTCTCGCCGCCTATGTCCGCATCCAGCCGATCGTCGCCACTCTGGGAACCTATCTCGTCCTCATCGGGGTGACGCTCACCATCCTGCCCTCGCCGATGGGCACCATCCCGCCGTGGTTCAAGCTGTTCTCGGGATCGCTCTCGATCGTGCCGATCGCCGCCATTTTCCTGATCTGGTGGGGCATCCGGCGGCTGCCCTATTACGACCACCTGATGGCAACGGGCTCCGACGACCGCGCCGCCTATACCGCCGGTGTCGACGTGCCCTTCGTCCGCTTCCTGTCCTACGTGATCGGCGGCGTCTTCGCCGGCATCGCCGGCCTGATGCTGACCGCCCTCATCGGCTCGGCCGACGGCAACATCGCGCCGACCTACACGCTGATCGCGATCTCGGCGGTGGCGCGCGGCGGGGTCAGCCTCGCCGGCGGCCGCGGCGGGCTGGTCGGCGCGGCGATCGGGGCAATCTGCATCTTCCTGATCCAGAGCGTGCTGACGCTCTTCAACGTCTCGACCTTCGTTCTCCAGATCGCCTACGGCTCGATCCTCGTGATCGCCATCTGCCTGACCGCGATCCAGGACCGGATCGAGAAGCGGGCGCGCCAGCGATGAACCTCACCCTCAACGCGACCGGCGCGCGCGTCGCGGGGGCGATCGGCATCGCCCTCCTGCTCTTCGTCCTCGGCGCGATCCTGATCCCGGGCTATTCCTCGGCCTTCGCCATCCGCGCCATGCTGGTACTGGCCTGCCTGCTCGCGGTCGCCTGCGTCGGCCAGACGCTGACCATCATCATCGGCGGCATCGACCTCTCGATCCCCTTCGTCATCGGCTTCGCCAACGTGGTGGCGGCGCAGCTCTATGGCGACGGCATGAACTTCGTCGTGGTCTGCATGATCGTCGGCGTGCTGGCCCTCGGCATCGGCGCGCTCAACGGCCTGATCTCGGCGGGCCTCGGCATCCACCCGCTCATCGTCACGCTCGGCGTCGGCACCATCGTCCAGGGTGCGGTGCTGGTCTGGACGCGCGGCTTCCCGTCGGGCTCGGCGCCGGCTGCGGTGACCAGGTTCGTCTCGATCGGCGGATCGGTCGGGCCGATCCCGGTGCCGTGGCTGATACCGGTCTTCATCGTGCTGGCGGCGCTGATCATCCTCGTCCTCAACCGCACGCCCTATGGCCGGCGCCTGTTCGCGCTGGGGTCCAATCCGCGCGCCGCGGCGCTGGCGCTGATCAGTCCGCTCCGCATGTGGGTGGTCACCTATGCGATCAGCGCGTTCTTCGCGGCCGTGGCCGGCGTCCTTCTTCTGGGCTTCACCGGATCGGCCTATGGCGATGTCGGTCAGCCCTACCTGTTCCAGACGATTGCGGCGGTGGTGATCGGCGGCACGGCCCTGGTCGGCGGCCGCGGCTCGTTCCTCGGCACGGTTGCGGGCGCCGTGGTGCTGACCCAGATCAACACGATCCTGATCGGCCTCGGGCTTCAGCCGTCCCTGGTGCAGGCGGCGCTCGGGCTGGTGATCATCGTGCTCGTGTCGCTCTACGGGCGCGAGGCACATGTGCGGTCGACGATCTGACCGGGGCGGCTACTGTCCGGGCACGTCGGCCCCGGCGAGCAGAGACAGGCGCGCCGCGGTCGCCCGGATCAAGCTCAGGGTGTCCATCATGTCGGGCGCGGACGGGACATTGGCGAGATGGACATAGGGCACGGTGAGGGCGGCCAGCGCCCGGCCGTCGGGGCGGAGCACGGGCGCCGAGAGGTTCATGACACCGCTGATCTGGATGCTCGGCATCATCGCGTAGCCGCGCGCCTGGATCTCGTCGAGCCGCGCCGCGAATTCCGGCGAGATCGACGGCTCCTCGTTGCTCCTGAGGTGCTCGGCGATCATCATCAGCCGCTCGTCGGGCGGCCGGAAGGCCAGCAGCACCTGGCCCGAGCCGGTGTCGAAGAGGCTGACATGGGAGCCCATGCGGATCGAGATGCCCCAGTAGCTCGGCGCCTCCTGCTGGGCGATGAGCACGACGGAGCCGCGGTCGAACACGACAAGCTGGTTGGCCTGCTGCGTCGCCTGGGCGAGTTCGCGCATCATCGGCGTGGCGTAGGACGCCATGCGGCGCACCGGGGCGTGGAGATGGGCGAGGCCGAAGAGCTTGAGCGTCAGCGAGAAGCGGTCGCCCTCGTCGCGGGCGACGTAGCCGCGTCGGACCAGCGTGTTGAGCATGCGGTAGAGTTCGTTGTGGCTCCTGCCGAGGCGCTTGGCGATCTCGGCCTGGTTCAGCCCGCCATCGGTGGCGGCGAGCAATTCGAGGATGTCGAGGCCCTTGTCGAGGGCCGGGGCGCGATAGCGGTCCGTCAGCGCGTCCGACAAGGGGGCCTCCTTCGGGGTATCCGGCGGGCAGGTGTACGTCGACCGAGTGTATATATGAGAATCCATACTCACCAGCGAATGAAGGGGCCATGAACGCAGTCTATTTCGAGGATTACGCGCTCGGCGCGGTGCGGGAGACCACGGGCCGGACCATCACCGAGACCGATTTCGTGGTCCATGCCGGGCACACGGGCGACTTCTTCCCGCACCATATGGACGCCGAGTTCGCGAAGACGACGCCGTTCGGCCGGCGCGTCGCCCACGGCACGATGGTCTTCGCCATCGGCGTCGGCCTGACCGCGACGCTGATCAACCCGGTGGCGTTCTCCTACGGCTACGACCGGCTCCGGTTCGTGCGCCCGGTATTCATCGGCGACACGATCCGGACGCGGGTGACGATCGCCGCCCGGGAGGACGACCCCAAGCGACCCGAGTTCGGCCGGGTGGTCGAGCGCTGCGAGGTGATCAACCAGCGCGACGAGGTCGTGCTCGCCGCCGACCACATCCTCGTCGTCCGGCGGAGATCGGCCTGAACTAATCAGCTCGGGAAGCGGGCGCGCAGCTCGGCAACTTCGGCGAAGCTGAGGAACTTCGTGCTCTCGCCGCGGAGCAGGAAGAAGAGCTTGGCCGTCTCCTCGAGTTCCTCGGCGCCGTAGACCGCCTCCTCGAGGCTCTTGCCGGCGACCACCGAGCCGTGGTTGGCGAGGAGCACCGCGTGGGCCGTCTCCATCGCCTCGCCCACGGCATCGGCAAGCCCGCGGTCGCCCGGCGGGAAGTAGGGCACCAGCGGCAGCGCCCCGACCCGCATCACGTAATAGGCGGTGATCGGCGGCAGCATCGCCTCCGGATCCTGCGCGGCGAGCGTCGACAGCGCCACCGAGTAGGTCGAATGGAGGTGGACGACGGCCTTCATCTCCGGTCGCCGGGCATAGACGGCGAGGTGGAGGAAGCCCTCCTTCGACGGCTTGTCGCCCGAGACGTGGCCGCCGTCCGGGGCGACCTTGGCGATCCGCTCCGGATCGAGCCGGCCCATGCTCGTGTTGGTCGGGGTGACGAGGATGCTGCCATCGTCGAGGCGAACCGAGATGTTGCCGCTCGAGCCGACGCCGTAGCCGCGGTCGAACAGCGACTTGCCGAGGACGACGATCTGCGCCCGGAGGCTCTGCTCGCTATCGGTCATGGCGCGATCCCGATCGCGTCCGAAAAGAAGGTCTCCCGTCCGAAATTGCCGGACTTCAGCGCCACCGCCACCGGTTCGGCGCCGTCGGTCGCGCACCACGGAACGCCCGGGGCGATCTGCGGCCCGACGACGAGGCGCGAGACACCGAGGGC
>JAEZEN010000011.1 GCA_023433185.1 Pseudomonadota bacterium
TCTCTAGAGATTGCATGACGGGAAGGTGGCCCGGGCGGCGCCCGGACCACCGGCTCTCTGCCCGGCGACTAGGGCGTGAAGCGATTGCCCCACAGGTCCGGGTCGTCGACGTTCTCCCTGGTGACGAGCGTCGGCGGCAGGAGCTGCTGCGGCTCGACGGACTCTCCGTTGATCGCGGCGACCGCCGAACGGACGGCAAGCGCACCCATCTCGAACGGATCCTGGTTCACCGTCGCGTCCTGCTCGCCGTCGCGGATGCGCTGCAGGGCGAGCGGCGTGCCGTCGATGCCGACGATCACGATGTGCCCGTCCTCGCCGACCTGCGCAGCCCGCCCGACCTGGCGGAGACCGGCCAGAACGCCCCGGATCATCTCGTCATTGTGGGTGAAGATGGCGTTGATGTCCGGATTGGCGGTGAGCACGTCGGCGGTGATCGCCTGGGCGTTCTCCGCCAGCCACTCGGCCGGGCGCGAGTTGACTTCGAACTTGCCCGAAGCCGCCTCGTTGAACCCGCCGCCCCGCTGCTGGGCGTGATAGGCACCGAGCGCGCCCTGCAGCTCGAGGACACCCTCGATGTTGCCGAGACCGGCCAGGTACTCGGCGGCGGTGGCGCCGCCGGCGGCGTTGTTGAAGCCGACATAGGCCACGACCGCACCGCCGTCGCCGACCACGCCGTCGACCGCGACGACCGGCACGTTGGCCTCGTTCGCCCGCCGCACGGCCGGAACGATTTCCTCCGAGTTGGCCGGGCTGATGACGATGGCGTCGACCCCCGAGACCAGGAGGTCCTCGATCTGGCGGGTCTGGACCTCGCTGCTCGACTGCCCGTCGAGGACGGTGATGTCGACCCCGAGCTTCTCCGCCTCGGCCTGGGCGCCCTGGTCGAGGGCGACCATGAACTCGAAGCCGCGGCTGAAGAGCAGGACCGCGATCTGCGGCTTGTCCTGCGCCAGCGCCCCGGCGATCGGGGTCGCGGCGAGAATGGTGCCGGCCAGGATGGCGGCGGCATACTTCCTGAACGTCATGGGTGTTCTCCTCCTTGTTTATTCCCAACGGACCGGCGGATCTCCGCCGGGCATTCCAGGCAAACGCTTCCGATTGCGACGGGCATCCTTGCTGTTGGCGTTCCTCCTTCCTCAGGCCCGCGCGAACTTGCGGCGGTAGACGTCGACGAGCGCGGCGAGGAAGATGACGAGGCCCTTGACCAGGTCGTCCCACGCCGGCGGTACGCCGAGCAGGTTGATCGCGTTCGAGACCAGCGAGATGAGCACCACGCCGAGCAGCGTGCCGACGATGCTGCCGGTCCCGCCGAACAGGCTGGTGCCGCCGATGACGCAGGCCGCGATGACCGTCAGCTCGATCCCGACGCCGGCCCGCGGCCCGGAGGATTCGAGCCGCCCGGTGAGGATCAGGCCGGCGATCGCCGCGGTCAGGCCGCAGATCACGTAGGTGATCATGATGATGCGGCTGGTCGGGATGCCGGCGAGCCGCGAGGCCACCTCGTTGCCTCCGGTCGCGTAGACCGACCGGCCGAAGACCGTCCGCGACAGGATGAACTGGAAGAGGATGGCGAGGAGGATCAGCAGGACGACGGAATAGGGCAGGCCGAAGATCTCGCCGCGCCCGAAGGCGATCATGATGTCCGGTACCGGCGTGATGTTGGAGCCGTTGGTGTAGGCGAAGGTCGCGCCGCGGGCGATCGACAGCGTCGCCAGGGTGGTGATCAGCGGCGTGATGCCCAGCACCGTGACCGAGAAGCCGTTGACCAGGCCGACGAGGCCGCCGATGCCGAGCGCGACGACGATGGCGACCGGGCCCGGAATGCCGGCGTTCAGGGCAAGGCCCATGCCGACGGCCGAGGACAACGCCATGACGCCGCCGATCGACAGGTCGATGCCCCGCGTCATGATGACGAAGGTCTGGCCGAGGGCGAGCACGGCGAGGATCGTCGACTGGATGAACAGGTTGCGGAAGTTCGCCACCGACAGGAATACCGGCGACAGGATCGACATCACGACGATGAAGATCAGGATGACGAGCAGCAGCCCGAGCCGGCTGACGAGGTTTCGGACGTGGGTGCCGCGTACCGGCTGGAGGGTGGTGGATGTCGACATGAAGGTCGTCGCTCTCGGTCCTATTGGCGCGCGGCCCCAGCCGCGAAGCGCATGATCGTCTGTTCTTCGATGTCGGCCCCGGCGAACTCGGCCTCGATGCGCCCGGCGCGCATCACGTAGACGCGGTCGCTCATGGCGATCAGTTCGGGCAGCTCCGACGAGATGAGGAGGACGCCGAGCCCCTGCCCGACCAGCCCCTCGATGACGCGGTGGATCTCGGCCTTGGCGCCGACGTCGACGCCGCGGGTCGGCTCGTCGAGCATCATCAGCTTCGGGTTGGTCGCGAGCCATCGCGACAGGACGACCTTCTGCTGGTTGCCGCCCGAAAGGTTCTCGACGGCCTGACGCGTCGAGGCGGTCTTGATGCCGAGCTTGCCGACATAGTCGCGGACGAGCCGGTCCTCGGCGCCGCGCGACAGGACGCCGCCGCTCGATATCCGGCGGAGCGCGCTGAGCGTGAGGTTGGCGGCGACGCTCGCGATCAGCACGAGCCCCTGGGCCTTCCGGTCCTCCGGCACCAGCGCGAAGCCCCGCGCTATCGCGTCCTGGGGGTTGGCGATGCGAACCGGAGCGCCATCGACCTCGATGCTGCCGGCGTCCGGCGGCTCGAGCCCGAAGATGCAGCGGGCGACGTCGGTACGCCCGGCGCCGACCAGCCCGGCGAGGCCGACGACCTCGCCCCGGTGGACATCGATGGAGATGTCCTCGAATACGCCGCGCCGCGTCAGCCCCCGGGTGCGAAGGAGGAGCTCGCCGCGCTCGTGCTGGCGGTGGACGTGGAGCGAGCGCTGGTCGCCGACCATCATGGCGACGACCTTGTCGTGGTCGAGCTCGGACCGCGGCTTCACGCCCACGAGCTTGCCGTCGCGCATCACTGCGATGCGATCCGCGAGGCGGAAGATCTCCTCCATGCGGTGCGAGACGTAGAGAATCCCGAGGCCGCGATTCTTCAGCGCGACGACCAGCTCCATCAGCCGCTCGGACTCGCTGTTGGAGAGCGAGGCGGTCGGCTCGTCGAGGATGAGAAGCTTCGACTGGAAGGCGAGCGCCCGGCCGATCTCGACGAGCTGCTGCTGGCCGGTGGACAACGTCTCAACGGGCGTGGTGACCGGCAGGTGGAAGCCGATGGTCGGCAGCACCTCGGCGGCGATCTTCCGGGCCCGGTCGAAATCGACGCCGGCGCTGCCGCGGGGCCAACGGCCGAGCACGACGTTCTCCGCCACCGACATCTGCGGAACGAGCTGGAGCTCCTGATGGATGACGCCGATCCCGGCATCGCGCGCCTCGACCGGTGCCCGGAAGGACACCGGGCTGCCGAGGAAGTGCATGTTGCCCCCCTCCGGCGCGTACTGCCCGGAGATCATCTTGATCACGGTGGATTTGCCGGCGCCGTTTTCGCCGACAAGCGCCAGCACCTCACCCGGGAGGATGGTGAGGTCGAGCGAGTCGACGGCCACGACGCCGGCAAAGGCCTTCGTCATGCCGCGTGCTTCGAGCAGCGGTTCCAAAGTCGTTTTCTCCCTCGGGTCCGATGGCGCCCGCGCCACCGGCCCGTCAGGGTGTCCGGCTACCGTTCAGGCGAAGACGCGCTTGAGATGCGCCAGGCCGTTGCCGGCGAGCGCGTCCTCGCTCTCGGCGAGCGGCCGCCAGATCGACACCGCCCGCGCGATCGCCTTGATCTTCGGCGTGAAGGCCTCGATCACCACCGGCCCGTCGAAGCCGCCTTCCTGCAGGGCGGTCACGATGCCCGCCCAGTCGACGTGGTCCTCGCCCGGCGTGCCGCGATCGCTCGAGCAGGCGTGGAACTCGGTGATCCGCCCGGCCGCCCTGCGGATCGCCTTCGGCAGGTCCTTCTCCTCGATGTTCATGTGGAAGGTGTCGAGAAGGAGCCCGACATTGTCCGCGCCGATCTCGTCGAGGAGGCCGATGCCCTGGTCCACCGTGTTGATCAGGTCGGTCTCGAAGCGGTTGAGCGGCTCGATGCCGAGGCTGACGCCCTTGCCGGCGGCATAGCGGGCGCACTCGCGGATCCCGTCGGCGGCGAGCGTGCGCTGGGCCTGCCGCTCGGCCGGCTCGGCCATGCGGGTACGGCCGACCGCCGAATACATCGGGCCGACGACGACCTTCGAGCCGAGTTCGGCCGAGATGTCGATGCACTTCCGCACGTAGGCCTTGGTGTTCTCGCGGACCGCCGGATCGTCGGCGCTCATGTCGCGGTCGGGCCCGAACGCGCCGCAGACCGTGGCACCGATGCCGGCCGCCTCGCAGCGCTTCCGGATCGCCGCCGTGTCGATCGTCGCGGGATCCTCGACGCAGACCTCGATGAGGTCGAAGCCGAGCCTCGCCACCTTGTCGACCAGGTCGAGCGTCTCGTTCGAGAACGGCGACGCCCAGATGAACGTGCTTGCACCGAACTGCATGTCTTCCTCCCCTTCTTCAGTGACGAGCCGGCTCAGGTGAGCTTGCTCTCGAGCGCCTTGATCACCTCGATCGACTGCTTGGTGTAGTCATCATAGAACTCCCGGCCGCCGCCACGACGCAGGGTCGCGAAGGGATCGGAGGACGGCGGAAGAAGCTCGAAGGTGATATGGCCCTCGTAGCCCACGTCCTTCAGCGCCTGCATGATCGGCACGAAGTCGGTGTGGCCCTGGCCGGGTGCCGCGCGGTTGCTGTCGGCGAAGTGGATGTGGATCATCGCCTTGCCGGCCTCGCGGATCGCGCCGGCGATGTCCTTGTCGTCGATGTTCATGTGGAAGGTGTCGCCCATGACGCCGACATTGGGCTTGTCGACCGCCTTCATCAGGTCCAGCGCCTGGGGGATCCGGTTGATGAAGTGCGTCTCGTAGCGGTTCCAGGCCTCGATGCAGAGCTTGACGTTCTGCGAGGCGGCGTGGTCGGCGGCCTTCCGGATGCCCTCGATCGCCCATTCCCATTCCTGCTCGGGAGCGCTTTCCGGCGCCATCTTGCCGACCGGGCTCGGCGCCACGATCATGATCGGCGCGCCGGATGCGGCCGCGAGGTCGGCGACCTTCCGGCAGTAGTCGACAGCCTGCTCCCGGTTGGCCGCGCTCTTGTTGGTGAGGTCGCGGGCTTCCCCGGTGAAGATCGAGCAGATCGATGAGACCCCGATGCCGGCGTCGGAAGCCTGCCTGCGGATCGACGCGCCATCCATCTGGTCGGGCTCGCCGACCAGTTCGATCGCATCGTAGCCGAAGCGGGCAACGCGCTTGATGCTCTCGCTGATATCCTCACCGAAATAGACGAGCGCATCGTAGCTGTAACGGAACATGAAATCCTCCTTATGGGGGTTCTTCTTATCTAAAGCGATTTAGATATCATCGCAGGCTTTCGATCCCCGTCAATACGGGTCTGCCATAAATCGATGATGCAGTGCATCTAAAGCGTATTAGACGGAGCGGCAATGCTGCTTCGCAGCAACCCCGGGAACGGCGGCAGGCCGCAGTCCGCGGCGCCGTCCCGGCGCGCGGATTCCGCGCCGCACGATGACGCGGCGCCGGACGTGAAATGTTACCGGGAGCGTCCCTGGACGGCCTGAAGCCGTCTCAGGCCGACGGAACCGGGGCGTCCTCCCGGATCAGCCCTTCGCGCTTGAGCGTCGTCCAGAAGGCACCCGGAATTGCCGCCTCGAACCAGCCGACATTCTGCATGACCTGCCCGGCGCTGCGGGCGCCGACAATCAGGGAGGCGATGGCCGGATGCGCGGTGACAAACTGCATTGCCGCTGCCTGGAGCGGCACGCCGTGGTCGCGACAGACGGCCTCGATGCGGCGGACGCGCTCCAGCACCGGTGCCGGCGCCGGTCCGTAATTGTAGCGCGCGCCCTCCACCGCTCCGGTCGCGAGGATGCCCGAGTTGAAGCCCCCGCCGATGACGACGGCGACGTTCCGCTCGACACAGAGCGGGAGGAACGAGGCGAGCGATTCCTGTTCGAGGAGCGAATAGCGGCCGGCCAGAAGGAAGCAGTCGAAATCGCGCTCGCGAAGGGCCTGCTCGCACACCTCCCACTCGTTGACCCCGACCCCGATCGCCTTCACCACGCCCTCGGCGCGAAGCCGCTCGAGCGCCCGGAAGCAGCCGTCCATGGCCGCGCGGAAGACCTCCGGCTGCTCGGCGCCGCGGGTGAAGACGTCGATGTCGTGGATGAAGCAGATGTCCATGCGCTCAAGCGCCAGCCGCTGGAGCGAGTCCTCGAAGGCGCGCATCGTGCCGTCATAGGTGTAGTCGTAGTCGAGCGCGAAGGCCGGCGTATCGACCCAGCCGCCGAAGTCGATCTCGGCCCGCGGATGCGGGCGCAGCAGGCGCCCGACCTTCGACGACAGGACGTAGTCGTCGCGCGGCCTGAGCCGGAGTGCGGCCCCCATGCGCAGTTCACCAAGACCGTGGCCGTAGAGCGGCGCCGTGTCGTAGTAGCGGATGCCGGCGTCCCAGGCCGCGTCGATGGTGGCGGCGGCCGCGACATCCGATGTCGCCTTGCCGAGGTTGCCGATCGCCACCGTGCCCAGCCCGAGCGCGGTGACCTCCAGGTCGACGCGACCGAGTGGTCGTCTCTCACCCGCTTTCATGCCGTCCTCCCCTCTTGCGTGACGAACCTGCTGCTATGGCACCGCCGCCCCCCGATCAGATGCGGTAGGAAACGGGCAGCCAGCGTCCCTGCTCGGCGGCCGCGAGCATCACTTCCATGACCTCCTGGATACGGTAGCCGTGGGCGAAGTCGGTGTCGGGCCGGGCGCCCTCGACCACTGCCTTGACGAAAGTTCCGACCTGAAGGACCTGGGTCTCGAAATAGGCCGTGCCCAGCCCCGGAATCGGCCAGAACAAATCGCCCCCCGGCTGGGCGGGGCCGCACATGATGGTGCGGTAGCCCTGGACGTCACCACGATCGGCCGCATCGTAGTAGCGCAGCTCGTTGCGCCGCTCCCAGCGGAAGGCGAGCGCGCCCTTCGTGCCGCTGATCTCGAAGCTCAGGTCGTTCTTGTGGCCCCAGGCGAAGCGGCTCGCCTCGAGCGTGCCGAGGGCGCCGCCCCGGAAGCGCATCATGGCGATCGCGACGTCGTCGACGTCGACCGGGATCATCTCGTTCGACCCCGGCCGCGGCGTCCCCACCGTTCCGCCCGTGGATGCGGCGGCGAAGTTAGCCGCGCCGCTCCGCGGTCGCGCCGTGCCGACGGT
>JAEZEN010000146.1 GCA_023433185.1 Pseudomonadota bacterium
GGGCACGTCCGCAGCCGATGCCGACGACCGCATCATCTACGACAAGAAGACCGGGGCGCTCTACTACGACCCGGACGGCGTCGGCGGCCTGGCCCAGATCCAGTTTGCCAAGCTCGACAAGGGCGCCAAGCTCAAGGCGTCGGACTTCATGATCGGCGAGTACACAATCGGCATCATCTGACCGTCCGTCCTGCTCATGCGCCGTTCCCGGTGACCGGGAACGGTCCATGGCGCGTCCGGAGGCGGCGGACCGGACGCGACAGCCCGCCGCGAATGCTGACGCTTCCCGGCCCGCGGGACTGCTAGACTGGAGGGGATGACCAGCAGCGAATCCCCAGCGAAATCCCCCATGGCCGACCCGACATCGAAGCCCGTCGAAGACCTCACCGAATCCGAAGCGGCGTCCGAGCTTGCCCGCCTCGCCGCCGCGATCGCCGAGAACGACCGGCGCTACTACCAGGAGGACGATCCGCTCATCTCGGACGCCGAGTATGACGAGCTCCGCAAGCGGAACCTCGCCATCGAGGCACGCTTCCCCGAGCTGAAGCGGAGCGACAGCCCGAGCGAGCGGGTCGGCGCCGCGCCCGTCGCCCGCTTCGGCAAGATCGTCCACACCGTGCCGATGCTGTCGCTCGACAACGCCTTCGACGAGGAGGACGTCGTCGAGTTCCTCGCCCGCGTCCGGCGCTTCCTCCGCCTTGCCGCGGACGAGCCGCTGGCGATCACCGCCGAGCCCAAGATCGACGGCCTGTCCTGCTCGATCCGCTACGAGGGGGGCAGGCTGGTCAGCGCCGCCACCCGGGGCGACGGCTACGAGGGCGAGAACGTCACCGCCAATATCCGCATGGTCGATGACGTGCCGGATGTGCTGCCGAAGGGCGCGCCCGAGGTCGTCGAGGTGCGCGGCGAGATCTACATGCTCCATGACGACTTCCGCGCGCTCAACGCGCGGCTGGCGGAGGACGGGCTCAGGACCATCGCCAATCCGCGGAGCGGCGCGGCGGGATCGCTCCGACAGATCGACCCGGGCGTCACGGCGACGCGCCCGCTGCACTTCTTCGCCTATACCTGGGGCGAGATCAGCGCCCTGCCGGCCGAGACCCAGAGCGGCATGGTCAGGCTCTTCGCCGAGTGGGGCTTCCCGGTCAATCCGCGCATGCGGGTCTGCCGGAGCGTCGCCGAGGCGCTCGAGTTCTATCGCGCGGAGGAGGCCGGGCGGGCGACCCTCGGCTACGACATCGACGGCGTCGTCTACAAGGTCGACCGGCTCGATCTCCAGGCCCGCCTCGGCTTCGTGTCGCGGAGCCCGCGCTGGGCCATCGCCCACAAGTTCGCCGCCGAGCAGGCGCAGACCATTCTCCGCGGCATCGACATCCAGGTCGGGCGGACCGGGGCGCTGACGCCGGTCGCCCGGCTCGAGCCGATCACCGTCGGCGGCGTCGTCGTCACCAACGCCACCCTCCACAACGAGGACTACATCAGGGGCATCGGCTCGGACGGCGAGCCGATCCGCGAGGGCAGGGACCTCACGATCGGCGACACCGTCACCGTCCAGCGCGCCGGCGACGTTATCCCGCAGATCGTCGACGTCGATCTCGAACGGCGCCCGGCCGACGCCGTGCCCTACGTCTTCCCCACCGTCTGCCCGGCCTGCGGCAGCCATGCGGTGCGCGACATCAACCAGAAGACCGGCCGGCCCGACGCGGTGCGCCGCTGCACCGGGGGCCTGATCTGCCCGGCGCAGGTGGTCGAGAAGCTCAAGCATTTCTGCTCCCGCAACGCCTTCGACATCGAGGGGCTGGGCGACAAGCAGATCGAGGCGTTCCACGCCGAAGGGCTGATCACGGCGCCGGCCGACATCTTCACCCTCGCGGCCCGCGATGCCGCCGCGCCGGAAGGCAAGCGGCTGATCGACCGCGAGGGCTACGGCGAGGTATCCGTCCGCAACCTGCTCGCCGCGATCGACGCGCGGCGCCGCATCGCCCTCCATCGCTTCATCTTCGCCCTCGGCATCCGCCACATCGGCGAGACCAATGCCCGCCTGCTCGCCCGCAACTACGGTACCTACGAGGCGTTTTCGGCGGCGATGGTCGCCGCTGCCGGCGGCGACGCGGACGCGCTCGACGAACTCGATTCGATCAACGGTGTCGGCGAGACGGTGGCCCAGGCCCTCGTCGACTTCTACGGCGAGGATCACAACCTCGATGCCGTCCGTGCGCTCCTGGCCGCGGGCGTCACGGTCGAGCCAGCCGAGGCCGTCGCCGCCTCCTCGCCGGTCGCCGGCAAGACGGTGGTGTTCACCGGGGCGCTCGAGCGCATGACGCGCGACGAGGCCAAGGCGATGGCCGAGCGCCTCGGCGCCAAGGTCGCCGGCTCGGTGTCGAAGAAGACCGACATCCTCGTCGCCGGCCCCGGTGCAGGCTCGAAGCTGAAGGAGGCCGGGAAGCACGGGGTCACGGTGATGGACGAGGCCGGCTGGTTCGAACTGGTGGGGGCAGGCGGCGGGTGACCGCCGTCACAGCGCCGGCCGCCGATTTGTCGCAATGCCGCGCCACGTCATGGCGCCGGGATCACGGCGCGACAAGGAGGAACCCCATGCGCATGCCAAGTCTCCGGAAGTCCCTCGCGCTTGCCGTGATTCTGGCCGGCACAAGCC
>JAEZEN010000076.1 GCA_023433185.1 Pseudomonadota bacterium
GCGCCGATGATGAAGGCGACGGCCAGGTCCACCAGGTTGCCCCGGAGAGCGAAATCGCGAAACTCCTTAAGCATGACGACTCTCCTCGCCCAGGTGACGCCCCGAGGACACCGAACGATTCCGCCGATGGAGACGCCCCACGATTCTGGTAACTCGCAACGGATTTTTTATCAATGCGGGCCGTGCCCGTCCCCGATCTCCGGCGTCAGATCGCCAAGGCGGGCCCCGGCGTGCTTTCCTTCTCGCGTCGGGCCGGCGAATCGCCCGAGAGGAGGCTCCGACGCATGATCGATAGTGGACGGGACGAGCGCTGGGGTCGGACGGCACGGCTGTCGGCAGGCGTGGGGGCTGTGCTCATCGCGCTCGTCCTGCCCCTGCTCGCGCTCGCCGGCATGACCAGCGGCCCGGGCTATCCGCTGGGCTATGTCGTGGCCGCCTCGGGCCTGCCCCTCGCCGGCGTCATCCTCATCTTCTGGTTCGCGAGGCGCCAGGAGCGCATCGACGAGCGCCACGGCTTCTACGAGACCTGAGCATGGGCAGCATCCTCGAAGAGGCCCGCCGCCTCGGCAAGCTCTACGCCCTGTTGACCACGGCATTCATCCTTTTCGTGGTCGTCGTGGCGATGCTCTCGCAGTTCGGGCTGCCCGAGCCGGTGACGACGTTCCTCGTCGTCCTGATCACGGTCGTCACCTATGTCGTCATGGGCCTCGTTTCCCGGACCCTGTCGCTCCCGGCGTTCTTCACCGCCGATCGTTTCGTGCCGGCGGGGCTCAACGGGATGGCGGCGGCAGCGGCGATCATCGCCCTTCCCTTCGTCGGCCTTGCCGGGGCCTTCTTCGCAGACCGGATGCTCGGCCTCGCGATCGTCGCCGGCCTCGTCGCCGGCTTCGTGCTGCTCGCCGTCGTCGTTGCGCCCTACTACCGGAAGTCGGGGGCGGTGACGCTTCCCGACTATCTCGCCATCCGCTACGGCTCCCCGCTCGTGCGCCTCGCCGCCGTGATCATCCTCGGCGTGGCAGCCTTTCCGATCCTGGTCGCGACCCTCGGAATCGCAACCGAGATCGCGGTCGCCACACTGCAGTTCTCGCCCTATGTCGCGAGCATCGCGATCCTGGCCGTCCTGCTGGCGACGACGCTTCTCGGCGGCCTTCGGGCGACAACGATCACCGGCGGCGCCCAGGCGATCGTCGTGCTCATCGCGATCCTGGTCCCGACCGTCCTCGTCTCGGTGCAGGAATACGGCTTTCCGCTGCCGCAGGTCACCCTGGGCAACGCCATCGAGGAAGCGGCGGCCGAAGGGGGCGAGCTCCTCGTCCTGCCCGGGACTGCCCTGCCGTCGGCCGGGCTCGACGGCTTCAACCAGCTCGCGTTCGCGATCTGCCTTGCCGCCGGGATCGCCGCGTTTCCCCAGATTGCCGCGCGCTTCGGTTGCTCGGCCGGGGTGGCCGATGCGCGCCGCAGCGCCGGCTGGGCCCTGCTCGTCCTCGGCATCCTCGCGGCAACGGCGCCGGCCGTCGCCGCCTTCACGCAGATCGCCATCCTGCGCGACGTGGTGGGCGTCGAGCTCGCCGACCTGCCGCGATGGGTTTTCGACTACGGGGGGGCGGGCCTGGTGGAGACCTGCGGTGCAGCCGCCCTCTCGCCGGCTGCGATCAGCAGCGCCTGCGGCGCCGGAACGGTCGTGAACGGCCTTGCGCTGAACGACATCGCCATCGGCGCCGACATGGTGATGCTCGGATTCGCCGAGGTCACCGGGCTTCCCTACATCGTCACGGCGCTGATCGCGACGGGCGGCATCGCGGCGGCGCTCGCCACGGCCGCGGCCGCGCTCACCACGCTCGCCACCGCCCTCGGCAACGACCTGCTGGCGCGCTTCCTTGCGCGTCGGGCGTCGGGTGGGCGACGGCTGCTCCTCACCCGCATGGCGCTCATCGCGGTGGCGGGAATCGCCATGTGGATCGCCCATCGCGGGGCGGCCGGCATCCAGGGCTGGGCGCTCGCGGCGCCGTCCATTGCCGCGGCGGGCCTTTTTCCGGCGCTGCTGCTCGGCGTCTTCTGGAAGCGGACGACGTCTTCGGGAATACTCCTCGGGATGATTGCCGGCGGTGGCGTGACGACCGCCTACGCGCTTCTCGTGGTTTTCGAGGGAATGGCGCCGCTCGCCCTCGGCGGGCTTGCCCCGACCGGCCTGTCCGCGGCGGCGGCGGGGATCGTCGGCCTGCCCGTCGGCTTCGCCGTCGCCATCGTCGCGAGCCTCCTCACCGCCGCGCCGGGCGCCGGGCGCCGCAAGGTGGTCGATGCCATACGTCGCCCGAGCCCCGATCCGATCTTCGAGGATCATGCGCCATGACCACGAACCTCCTCTTCCCGCCGATCTCCCCCTACCGCCTCCACCGGCTCAGGGTCTCGCCGCTTCACGAGATCCATGTGGCGGAATACGGCAATCCCGCCGGCAAGCCGGTGGTGCTGCTCCATGGCGGACCGGGTGCGGGGTCGAACCCGACGATGCCGCGTTTCCATGATCCCGAGGCCTACCGTATCGTCACCTTCGACCAGCGCGGTTCCGGCCAGTCGACGCCTCATGCCGATCTCGCCGAGAACACCACCTGGGATCTGGTCGCCGACATCGAGCGCATCCGCGTGCACCTCGGCATCGAGCGCTGGCAGGTGTTCGGCGGCTCATGGGGCTCGTGCCTCGCTCTCGCCTATGCCGAGACCCACCCCGCCCGCGTCACCGAGCTCGTGCTCCGCGGCATCTTCACGCTGCGGCGGAAGGAACTGCTGTGGTTCTACCAGGAGGGGGCGTCCAACCTGCTGCCCGACGCCTGGGAGCACTTCATCGCCCCGATCCCGCCCGAGGAACGCGGTGACATGATCGCCGCCTACCACCGGCGGCTGACCGGCGACGACGACCGCGTCCGCCTCGCCGCAGCGCAGGCGTGGAGCATGTGGGAAGGTGCGGCCCTCTCCCTCC
>JAEZEN010000105.1 GCA_023433185.1 Pseudomonadota bacterium
GGTCCTCCCCCACCGGAGGGAGGGAGGACCGCAGGGCTCGTCGCAGGGAGCAGAGGCGATGCCGCTGCGCATCTATCTTGCCGCTTCCTCCATGCGCGTCTGGCCGGCGGCGACGGCCGCCTCCGGCGACTCGCCGTCGATCACGATGGACTGCAGCGTCTCGGCAATGATGTTCTGGGCGGAGATCGCGCCGATGGACGGGAAGACGTTGCCATCGGTGAAGCCGAACAGCATCCCGGTCTCGGCATTGGCGATCATGGTCTCGATCTGCGACTTGTACTTCACCGCGACCGGATCGGACCAGAACGACTCGGCCTTGGCGCCGTCTTCGGTCACCGGGAGGAACAGGCCGGGTTCCATGTTGAGGAAGCGGCCGTAATTCTCCGGCTCGAGCAGGTAGGCGATGAACTTCTTGGCCGCGTCCTGCTTGGCCTCGTCCTTGGACAGGATCATGGCGCCGTTCGAATAGGAGATGGTGTTCGAGCCGGCCTGGTCGTCGGCATGCGGCACGGCGGCCACGCCGAGATCGGCTGCGTCGCCGCCGGCCTGCGCGTCGTAGCTGCTGATCACCGTGAACTGCAGGACCATGCCGCAGCTCTTGCTGTTGAAGCAGGCCTCCGCCTCGCCCCACATCCAGTTCGCCGCGTCCGGCGCCGCATGCTGATAGAGGTCGCTGTAGAAGGCATAGGACGCGACAGTCTCGGGATTGTCGAAGCGCAGCGTCCCGTCCGCGTTGAAGATCTCCGACGCGCCGCCATTGGTCATGATCGCGTAGACCGTCTGGTCCGTGTAGAGCTGCTTGTTGGCGGGCAGGCCGAGGCCGTAGACGCCGTCCTTGGACAGCGCTTCCGCCGCCGCCTTCCATTCGCTCCAGTTCGTCGGCGGCTCGAGGCCCGCCGCCTCGAAATCGCTCTTCCGGTACCAGAGGCTGAGGGCCATGTTGTAGAGCGGCACCGCCCAAATGCCGTCGTCATACGTGTAGGGCTGGACGGTGGCGGGCACGAACTTGTGCTTGGCGTCGAGTTCGTTCACGAAGTCCTCGACCGACGACAGCGCGCCGAGGCTCTTGATCACCGTCGTGAAGTCGGGGATGGCGAACAGGATGTCCGGTGCAGTGCCGGCGGCGATCGCCGCGGGAGCCTTGGCGTAGATCTCGCCCCAGCTCTGCGGCTCCTGCTTCACCACGATGTCCGGGTTGGCCTGGTTGAAGGCATCGATCAACTCCTGCACGCGCTCGACGCGATGCGGCGGCTGTTCCATGTGCCAGACCGTGATCTCGGTCTGGGCGAGGGCGTGCGACCCCGTGGTCAGGATGGCGGCGCCGGCGAGTGCCAGCTTCAGCGTGGTTCTCATGTCGTTCCTCTCCGTTCCTTCGGTTCCATTCCCAAAGCTACAGGTGCGGATTTCTCGGCCGGTATCGCGCCACCAGCCTGGCGTTGATCTCGCCCGCGCCGGGCATGTTGGCGCTGCGGTAGATCGGCGCCTCGCCGTCGGCCGACAGCCGGGCCGCGGCGCCGGCAAGGATCGCGTTGATGATGGCCGCGCCGATCGCGGTCGACACCGGCCCGACCTTCTGTTCGCTGTCGGGCAGCGAGAGCACGGCGTCGCCCGGGGGGGCGCCGTTGTCGAGCACCACATCGGCGAGATCGGCGAGGCGTGTTGCGCCCCTGGCGGCGGCCGTCGAGTAGCTCAGCGAGGTGATCGCGATGATCAGCGCGCCCCGCTCGCGGCCGTAGCGGGCGGCCTCCAGCGGAGCGGCGTTCACGCCGGAATTGGAGACGATGACCAGGATGTCGCCGGGGCCGATGCCGTAGCGCTCCAGGATCGGCGTGACGATCCCCGGGGTGCGCTCGTGGGCCGTGCCCGCCACCGCGCCCTCGTGCAGCATGATCGGACTGGCGAGGATCGGGACGGTCACGGCGAGACCGCCGGCCCGATAGTGCACCTCCTCCGCGAGCATGTGCGAATGGCCCGTGCCGAACACGTAGACGCGGCCGTCGCGCCGCGCCGCCTGGACAATCAAGTCCTCCGCGCGCGCCATTGGTTCGGCGAGCGCCGACCGGAGCGCGGAAAGGCGGTCGATCAGGTTGGCGAAATAGCTGTCGGCGACCGGACTCATCAGGGGTGCAGGGCTCCGATCGAGAGGTTGACCTTCATGACGAAGAAGTCGCCGCGATAGACCGAGCGCACGAACTCGAAGGCACGCCCGTCCTGGTCGCGGGTGAGGCGGGTAAGGCGCAGCACCGCGGCGGCCGGCTCGACGCCCAGGGTTTGCGCGGCCTGAACGTCCGCGCTCGCGGCAGCCAGGCTTTGGTCGGCCCGGCTGGGGACAAGACCGAAGCGACTGCGAAGGACCTCGTAGAGCGATGCCTGGCTGAAATCCGCCAGTTCGAGGAGCCCGGGCGTCCGTTCCGCGTCGATCTCGGTATTCTCGATCGCGACGGGAGTGCTATCGGCGAACCGGACGCGGACCAGCCGGTGAACACGGCCGGTGCGGCCCAGGCGAAGCGCAAGCCGGCAGGTCTCGTCCGGCGCATGGGTTCCGGAAGACACGACGAGGCTCGATACCCGGCGCGCCTGGCGGGCCATCTCCTCCGTGAAGCCGGTGAGCGTCTCCAGCCGCTGCTCGATGCGACGATGGGCAACGAACGTGCCGTTCCCGGTCCGGGTCTCCGTCAGGCCCTTGACGGAGAGTTGGCGCAACGCCTGTCGCGCCGTCATCCGGCTGACCCCGAGCTTCTCCGCCAGCACCCGCTCCGATTCGATCCTCTGGCCGGCCTTCAGCTTTCCAGAGTGGATGCCCGCTTCGAAGTCGGACGCGATCTTCAGATAGAGCGGCGCCTTTCGCATCGCATCTCCCCGCGTCGGAGTAGCATCGGTATAGACCGATAGCTCAGTGGTATATACCACCGTCGCTTCGCCACGGGGTGGCTGTCAACTCAATTCTGCAGGGGACGGAGCAGGCGGTCGCGCGCCTCGCGGTAGCGGGCGATTGCCGCGGCGGTCCCGGTGCCTCGAGAATCGGGGGCGTAGGTGGCGCCGTCGCGGCCGGCGACCGAAGCCGACGCTTCGCCCACCGACGAGAAATGGCCCGCCGCGGTGGCGGCAAGCAATGCCGCCCCGCGCGCGCCAAACTGGGTGCCGTCGGGTACGTCGACGTGGAGCCCGCTGGCGTCGGCGACCATCTGCACCCAGGTCGGGTTCTGCGCGCCCCCTCCGGTCAGCAGCACGCGCTCACCCGAGAAGCCGAGCGCATCGAAAAGATCGCGCATTGCGAAGGCGACCCCTTCGAGAACCGCCCGGAAGAGCGCCGGCCGCTGGTGTCGCGGCGTGAGGCCGTAGAACTGCGCGCGGGCCCGCTGTTCGACCACCGGGGCGATGATGCCGCTTTCGGAGAGATAGGGGAGATAGACGAGCCCGTCCGCTCCGGGAGGGACCGCCTGGACCATCGCGGTCATCATCTCGAACCGGTCGGGATGCGTGGCGATGTCCGGTGCGAGCGCGGAAAAGGCCCAGTCCAGATTGAGCGTCCCGGCGACATTGACCATCGCGCGATACCAGCGATGGCCGGGCAGGGTGAAGAGCAGCCCCACATCGGCGGGCTCGAAGATGGGACGGTCGTGGCAGATGCCCACCATGCAGGTCGTACCGAGCACGGCGGTGGCCGCGCCCGTGGCGAAGCCGCCGGCCCCGATGATCGTGGCGGCCACGTCACCCGCGCCGATCGCGACGGGCAGGCCCGGCGGAAGGCCGATGGCGTCCGCCACGGCTGGAAGCAGGCCACCGATGAAGGTCTCCGATTCCATGACCGGCGGCAGAAGGTGGGCGACCTCCGCGAGACCGAACAGCGCGATCATGGCATCGCTCCGCGTGCGCTCCCGGGCGCTTCCGGGAATGACCGAGGCCTCGCTTCGATCGGTCGCGGCGAGCCCGGTGAGCTTCATGCGCAGGAAGTCCTTGTAGCTCATGACGTGCCGCGCACGGGCAAGGACGTGCGGCTCGTTCTCGACGAGCCATCGCAGAAGCGGGAGCGTGCAGCCCTGCTGCATCGTGCTGCCGGAGGACGCGAAGATGCGGCTCATGAGGCCGGGGTCGGCTTCGAGCTTCTCGTCGATCAGCCGCTGCGTCCGGCTGTCCTCCCATGTGATGCCGGGACGCAGCGCGTTGCCCGCCTCGTCCACGACCCAGGCGCCGACCATGGCGCCGGTCAGTCCGATGCCGGCGATCAGAGCCCTGTCCGCGCCACACTCGTCGACCAGCCGTCTCAGGACGCCCAGCGCCGCCTGCCAGGACTCATCGGGATCGAGTTCGCTCCAGCCCGGACCGGGTCGGGAGATGCTGGTGCGGCTCCAGGCCTCTCCGAGCTGCCGGCCGGACAGGTCGAAAATCGCGGCCTTGACGAGCGAGGTGCCCGCATCGAGACCGATGAAGAGAGGTCCGCTCATGTCTCGACCGATCGCGCCCGCCCGGAAGCGGCGAACGGGACGGTTGGAGGCCCTGGCGTCGCTGAGACGCAGGTCGAGCACATGCGGTTGGCTGGGTGGTCGGGCAACACGGCTTGCATCCTGTCGCAGACTTGAATTCCGGGAGGTAGCGGGGAGGTGAAGTATTGGTGGCCTCTTCACGCCTCGCAAGTCGGAGTTTGACCAGCGGCAAGAGTCGGACCCGCACGGCCTTCCAGGTCGCCGGCACCGGCCCGAAGACGGGCGCGGCGAGAATGAGCCGTGCTCCGCGGGTCTTCGCCCTTGACCCCATCGCCCGCGCGATGGAAACAGGGCGCGCCATGCTGACGATTCCCGCCCGTGACCGCCTCATCGTCGCCCTCGATCTGCCAAGCGTCTCCGACGCCGAGGCGATGATCGCCGGCCTCGGCGACGGCGTGACCTTCTGTAAGATCGGCCTCCAGATGATCTTCGCCGGCGGCATCGACTTCGCCCGCCGGCTGGCCGGTGAAGGCAAGCAGGTCTTCCTCGACGCCAAGCTCCTCGACATCGACAACACCGTCGAAGGCGCGGTCGAGAGCATCCTCCCGCTCGGCGTCAGCTTCCTCACCATCCACGCCTATCCGAAGGCGATGCGCGCCGCCGTCGCCGCCCGCGGTGCCGCGCCGCTCCGCCTCCTCGGCGTCACGGTGCTGACTTCGATGGATGCGAACGACCTTGCCGCCGCCGGCTATGCCGGGACGCCGGAGGCACTCGTCACCGCCCGCGCGGAGGACGCCCGCGATGCGGGAATGGACGGGGTCGTCGCCTCGCCAGCCGAGGCCGCTGCGGTCCGCGCCCTGATCGGCCCGGACATGGCGCTCGTCACCCCTGGCGTCCGCCCGGCCGGCGCCGCAAGCGGCGACCAGAAGCGCGTCGCGACCCCGGCCGCGGCCATCGCCGCCGGGGCCGACTACCTCG
>JAEZEN010000152.1 GCA_023433185.1 Pseudomonadota bacterium
GTCGTAGATCTCGATGCGCCGCGGCACGCGGTCCAGCTTGAAGGTCTGCATGAACCCTTCGAGCAGGCGGCCCTGCGAGGCGGTTTCCGCCAGCTTCCGGCCGTGGGCCTCGCGTGCATTGGTCATGGCATGGTCGACGAGATCCTTCTTCTCGCCGCGCTGCGGCACGCCGATCGCGACCCGGTGGCCGCTCTTCTCCGACAGCGCCGCCTCGAGCAGGTCGTGCTCCTCGATCTCGTGCGAGAGGAGCAGGAGCCGCGGCACCGGCTTGTCGTCGTAGAACTGGGCGAGGAAGGCGCCGAGCACTGCGCCCGGCTCCAGCTCGCGGTCGGCGCGCGGATAGTAGGCGCGGTTGCCCCAGTTCTGCCCCGTGCGGAAGAAGAACACCTGGATGCAGGTCGCGCCGCCTTCCTGGTGGATGGCAAAGACGTCGGCCTCCTCGATGCCGCGCGGGTTGATGCCCTGGTGGCCCTGGACATGCGACAGGGCGGCGAGGCGGTCGCGGTAGACGGCGGCGGCCTCGAAGTCGAGGCGCTCCGACGCGGCCGTCATGGCCTCCTGGATCTCGGTCCGCACCGCCTGGCTCTTGCCCGACAGGAAGGCCTTCGCCTCGTCGACGAGATGGGCGTATTCGCCATGGCTGACGACGCCGGTACAGGGTGCCGAGCAGCGCTTGATCTGGTGGAGGAGGCAGGGCCGGGTTCGGCTCTCGTAGAACGAATCCGAACAGGTCCTGAGAAGGAAGGCGCGCTGGAGCGCGTTGATCGTGCGGCCGACCGCCCCGGCCGAGGCGAAGGGCCCGAAATAGTCGCCCTTCCGGCTGCGTGCCCCGCGGTGCTTGACGATCGCCGGCACCGGGTGGTCGCCGGTGATGAGGATATAGGGAAACGACTTGTCGTCGCGCAGCAGCACGTTGTAGCGCGGCCGGAGGCGCTTGATGAGGTTCGCCTCGAGAAGCAGGGCCTCGGTCTCGGTGCGGGTCGAGACGAACTCCATCGTCGCCGTCGCTGCGATGGCGCGGGCGATGCGCCCGGACTGGCTGTCGCGGCGGGCATAGCTCTGCACGCGCTTCCTGAGGTTCCGCGCCTTGCCGACGTAGAGCACGGAGCCCTTCGCATCGATCATGCGATAGACCCCCGGCCCGCTGGGCAGGCGCTTGATCAGCCCGGCGATGACCTCGCGACCGGCGACCGGCTTCGCCGTGCCGGCCGTCTCCATTTCAGTGTCCATCGTGCCCGGAATCGAATTCGGCCATGTCCGGCGTGTCCCAGACCAGGTGCTGGCCGCCGTCAAGGCCGATCATCTGGCCCGTGATCGAGCGGTTTTCAACCAGGTAGCGGACGGTGCGTCCGAACTCGGCAGGATCGGGACCGCGACCGAGGGGCAGGTGACGGAGCTGCGCGCCGAAGTCGCCGGCATCCTGGCGGGCGCTGGGCAGCACGGGGCCGGGCGCGATGGCGTTGACCCGGATGCGCGGGGCGAGCGCCTGAGCCATGACCCGCGTCGCCGCCCACAGCCCCGACTTCGACATCTGGTAGGTGAAATAGGTCGGCGCCGTCCGCCACGCACGCTGGTCGACCATGTTGACGATGTTGCCTTCCCCGTCGCCGACCGATGCCGCGAAGGCCTGGGCCAGGAAGATCGGCGCGGCGAAATTGATCGTCATCTGGCGCTCGAAGGCCGCCGGATCGAGGCTGCCGAACGCGTCCTCCTCGAAGATTGACGCGTTGTTTACCAACAACGAAGGTTTACCAAGCGTGGTCTCCGACTCGTAAACGACACGGGGCAGATCGGAGAGATTCGCCAGGTCGGCCACGACCACCGCCGCGCGCCCGCCGGCCCCGGCGATCTCTGCCGCCAGCATGTCGGCGGCGTTTCGCGAGGAGTTGCAGTGGATTGCGACCGCCCAGCCATGGCTGGCGAGGTCGCGGGCGATGGCGCGGCCGAGACGCCGTGCGCCGCCGGTGACGATGGCCATTCCCGGAGCCTTGTTCATGCCTGCCATCCTGCCACGACCGGGACCCGTCCCGAAATGAGACGTTCTCGCGGCAGAGGGAGGGTGCTCGCGTGAGACAACGCCCCTTGAAACGGCGGAAACCCGCCATATGTGTCGATCATGCAACGCCCCGCGGATCTCTGCGGGGGCCCTTCAATGGCCGTATTTTCTTAACCCTTACGCCATATTGCTGGGTTTCCATCCTGAGGATGAGGGGGACGCTCGTTGCAGGCGACGCCTCCGGGGCCACGGGGTTATGTGAGGAGGTTTGAAAATGTCGCGTATGCGTATACTGGGCGCCGCAACGGTCGCTCTCATGGTCGGTGTCGTTGGGGCAAGCGCTGCCGACATCTACTCGCCGCCGCCCTCGTCGCAGGTCATCTACAGCCCCACGCCGGCGTTCAGCTGGACCGGTGGCTATGCCGGTGGCCTGATCGGCTACGAGTGGGGCAGCGCCAAGGTGCAGGGCGGCCCGAACATGAACCCCGACGGTTTCATGGGCGGCGTCTATGGCGGTTACAACTTCCAGACCAGCAACATGTTCGTCATGGGTTTCGAGGGTGACTTCACGCTGAGCGGGGCCGAGGACAAGGCCGGCGGCGTGCGGGTTTCTAACGACTGGAACGGCACCGTGCGGGCCCGCGCCGGTCTCGCCTTCGACCGGTTCCTGGTCTACGGCACCGGCGGTCTCGCGATCGGCAAGATCACCACCAAGCTCGACGGCGGCGGCACCAATTCCGGCACGCATGCGGGCTGGACCGTCGGCGCCGGCATGGAGGCCGCGATCACCAACAACGTGATCGGCCGCCTCGAATACCGCTACACCGACTACGGCAAGAACACCTACGACACTTCGCCGAAGACGAACGTCAACTTCAATTCGAGCCAGGTCATGGCCGGCATCGGCTTCAAGTTCTGAGCCGAAGCGGACAGCCACTTCGGAAAGCCCCGCTCCGGCGGGGCTTTTCTCTTTTGGGGTCGGAAGTGCTGAGGTCCCCCCGGTCCGCCAGAATTATTCCGGCCTGTGCCACACGCCTATGCTCGACTTACCGAGGAAACCGAGCCCCTGCGAATAGGCTGGCCAGCACGGCTCATTGTAAAAGTGCAGACCGCCAGATCCCCCGTAGAGCAAATAGGCTGGTGGTCCCGCCGGGTTTCCCATCACGGTACGCGCAAGAATCTGTTTCGGGTCGGTGAAGTCCGACCAGTTCCCTCCGAACCCGGTGCCGGGTTGGATGATGGCGATTGCACCGGGCGACACGGCGTTCTGCACGTAGAGCGCCTGAAAGGCCGCGACCCCGTCCGCACACATGTACAGGAGACTGAAGCGGCGGGCGCCATGGTTGTCGTCAAAGCCGTCCTTGCGCTGGAACACGAGCCACTCGCAGAACGGCGACTTGATCCGGCCCCAGTCGCGGTACTTCTCGGGATCCCCGTCTTCCGCACCCGGGCGGACTGGGGACCAGCCTTCAGGAGCGAGGTCGCTCTCCGACAGCGTTCTGCGGGCGACGAGATCGTAACCGAGAAAGCCCCCGCCACTCACTTTCGCCATGAGCTGGTCCCGATGCACGCCGTAGTCAACGTAGACGAAGCTTGCGAAATTCTCCGAAAGAAACCGAACCGGTTCGCCGTGTATCCCAGAGGCGGGATAGTAGACAGAGTCCTGGAGGACTTCTTTCAAAGGGAATTCCTTGTCGATTGTCGTTGCCTGAATGCGAGACAGCCAGTCGGGTTCAGCCCGTTTGGGGATGCTGTGGACCATAGAGACTTCTCATCCCCCGAGTGTAGAGTCGATCAATTTATTGTCGCGCAATCTTGAGTCGAAGTCATGTGCTCCGGCGAGGCTTTTCTTTTTGCGCGCCCGGCGGCGGCTCACCGCATCGCGGGCAGTTCGATCGTGCGCTCGCGGCAGGCGCCGGCGTCGACCTCCGTGCAGCGGCGGAAGTCGAGCCGCTGGGTCAGGCAGATGCGGACCTCGATGGTGCCCGAGCGGCTGCAGGTGACCGCGATGCCGCGCTCCGACATACCGGGATTGGCGGCGAGAAAGGCCTGCTCGACCGCCTGCGGCGACGTGCGCAGGGGGTCATCCAGAGGCGCAAAGGCATCCGGGATCGCCACCCGCTCACGGGCGCGGCGGACGAGATCGAAGTAGCGTTCGGGGCGGAGGCCCGCGCAGGTGCCATGCTTCTCCCACTGGTACTGCGCGAGGCTCGCCGGCATGAGATCGGCGACGCTGGCGACGATGCTGCGGGGCAGGCGCGCGGTGCGGGCGCAATAGTCCGGGTAGCCGCGCTCGTATTGCGGCCAGAGGCCGTGGACGACGAAGCCCTTGTCGCCGGCGGCACACTGCTCGGGGTCGGGCCGGCGCGCCGTCTCGCAATAGCTCGGCGACCAGGAAAGGGAGAGGACGTAGAAGTCGAAGTCGCCGGGCCTTCCAGCGCCAAGGCTCGCGGACGTCAGCGCCGCGAGGGCTGCGAACGCTTTCGCGATGCGTATCAGGGTTTTGCCGCGCGGCACCAGGCGCCGTAGACGTGCCATGGGTCGTAGTTCGGCAGGCAGGATTCGACGCGCCACGTCACCGAGGCGAAGCCCTGCTTGGTCTCGATGAGATAGGCTACCTCTTCGGCCCGCCCGTTGGAGAGCCAGGCGGTGGCGCGGCAGTAGCGGCGGCCGATGAGGCTGGTGTTCTGGATGACCTCGGGGGTCTCGTGGATGTCGCGGATCTCGGCGATCTCGACGCCCCAGTGGAACGTGCGGCTGTCGGCATAGCGGAACTTGTTGGTGACGCTCGACAGCACCTGGGGTGCATCGCAGAGCGGCAGCTTCCCTTTGTTCCAGGCACTCGCCGGCGCGGCGAAGCCGATGGCGATCAGGAAGGCGAGCAGAACGCGGATCATGTTTCGGCCCCGTTGCGTTCGATTCGGAGGATGCGCTCCGGTCAGTATGGGGTCAAGGCGTTACGGGCTTCTTTAGATGGCGGCGATTGGTGGCCGGGCTTGCCGCTGCCACAGTTGCGAGCGAGACGTGACGCTCTCGCCTGGAGGAGCCCCGAGAATGCTGCGCCCGTGCCTCATCGCCATCGCTCTGCTTGTCGTCCCCGCAACCACCGTTGCGGCCAACGAGAAGCCCGTACCGGAGGGGCTCAACTGCCCCGCGGAGGCGGGCGGGGCGGAACTGATCTCGACGGCGCTGGCCTCGGCCGAGCCCGGGGTGAGCGGCCTCTGCGTCTACTATGTCTATGACGAGGAGGACTCGGGGCGCAACGTGACCCTGACGCTCCGGGTCGGCACGGCCGACTACGATCCCAACCGCAGCTTCAGGAACCCCAAGATGGAGCGCGGCGGCATGGCGATCACGGAGGAGGGGACCCGCACCGTGAGCTTCGGCGGCCGCAGCGCACCGGCGACAGTGATCTCCCTCACCGGCAAGGAAGCCGATCTGGGAGAGATCACGGACGTCTACAACACGCTGCATGTCTTCCGCCTCGACGGCGGTCGTGTCGTCGCCCTCGAGGTCGAATACACCAACCTGAGCGCGGACCTCCACCAGGCGCCGCGCGATGCGCTCCTCGCCGCGCAGAACTAGAACCGCGTTAGGGCACGCGCCTCGCGATCGGGGGATCGTTCCGGAGCGCGGCGATGGCCGCGTCGATTGCCGCCGCCCGGACGGCGAAGGTGTGGGCGCGGCGGACCTCGGCGCCGAGGGCGGCCGCCCGCGCGTCGCGATCGGGGTCGGCAAGCAGCGCACGGAGCGCCTCGGCGAAATCCGTCCTGCCGGAGAAGGTCGGCACGGCGCCGCCGAGGATGGCGGCGAGGCCGGGACTGGCGTCCGACAGGACCATCGTGTCGCAGGCCAGCACGTCGAAGACCCGGTTGTTGACGAGACCCTCGCGCCGCTGGTCCGCCCAGTGGTCGTTGAGGACCACCTTGGCGCGCCGGTACACGCCGGCCACCTCGCGGGTGGTGAGGCTCGTCCCGCGGATGTGGCGGCGGTCGACGAATTTCTCCCAGCGGGTGCCCCAGATCGCCACGTCGAACCCCTCCTCGACGGCGAAGCGGACGGCGTCGCGATAGACCCGACGGGAATTGCCGACGAAGACGACGTCGATGTCCCGCGCCACCGCCGGGTCGGGGGAGAACACGGCCGGGTCGGTGCATTGCTGGAGGGTCGCCACCCTGGCGTCCGGTGCGAGGCGCCGGGCGCGCTCGGCAACGGGCTCCGAGGCGCAGAAGACGATGTCATAGGCTCGGAGGAGATCGGCGGCGATGTCCTCGGGATGACTGATGATCCAGAGGATGTTCGTCCTGCCGGGCTCGGGCTGGTACGGTGTGATGCCGTGGAGATGGAGGGCGATGTCGGCTGGCCGGCCGGGCATGTGCCACTCCTCGCGCTTGTCGATGCGGACCGCATAGCCGAGCGGCTCGAGCGCGGACTTGAGGCCGTGGGCGAAGTGCGTGTCGCCCCATACGTTCTCGTCCGGCGCGACCGGGGTGCAGATCTTGATCGCAAGCTGCGGTCCCGAAGCCGGGCCGGTGGCGGGGACGGACTGCGGCGGGTCGCGGAGGCCGCGCACGGGGATAACGGGCAGCCCAAGCCGGCGGGCCCGCGCCGCGTCGTCCATCCGGCCCGCGGCGTCCGCGGGGCCGGGCGATGACGCGATCCGGCGGAAAACCGTGGCAGTCGCGAGCATCAGCCGATCCGACAGGCTGCCGTCGCGGGTCGCCGCGCCGGCCAGGGCTGGACATCCGGCAGCCTTGGCCGCCTGCACCAGCCGTATGTCCCACAGCCGGGGAGGGGGCTCATCGGCGACGAAGGCGAGCAGGGGTTCGCCTGCGATCCCGGCGAGAAAGGCGCGTCCCGCCGTCGGATCGGTCCCCTCGGGAAGCGCGATGGCCAGCTCGTTGGCAGGGGCGTCGGCGGACGCCGCGCCGAGGACGAGGGTCTCGAACGGCAGCGATGTCGCCGCGCGTGTGGCCTCGGCGATACCGGGCGCGTCGCCGCCGGTCACCACGATCGACAGCTTGTCGCGGCGGAACCCGAGCTCGAGGTCGGCGAAGATGCGGCGGGCGCGTGCCTGCATGAACGGCGACGCGGTGGTGTAGTAGGACAGCGCCAGGTGCCGGGCCGCCTCGCCGAGGCGCCGTGTGAGCGCGGCGTCGTCGTGCAGCGCCTGGAGCGCATCGACCCAGGCGTCGGTATCGTTGCCGCAGACGAGGCCGGTCACGCCGTGGAAGACGGCAACGCCCGGCTCGCCCACCGCCGAGACGATCGACGGCACGCCGACCGCCGCCGCCTCGAGGTGGCGGATGCGGCTCTTGCAGGCGTTGAAGGCGCAGTCGGCGAGGGGCACGATCTGCACGCTGAAGCCGGCGAGTTCGGACGGCAGCTCGGGCCACGGTACGGCCTTGCGGTACCGGACCCGCTCCCCGAAGTGTGCCTGGAGCGCTTCCGGCGGCGCCATCCGCCCGATGCAGTGGAACTCCGCGTGGGGATTGGCCTTCAGGAACCGCTCGATCGCCGGCAGCGCGACCGCAAGGTCCTCTTCGTGGGTGGGGGAGCCCGAGGCATACCCGACGACGAAGGGGCCATCGGCATCAGGCATACGGCGCGCCGCGCCCGAGCGGGCAACGGTCTCGCCGCCGAGACAGTTGGTGACGACGTGGGCGGGCTTTCCGAAGCGCCTCTCGACCCTGTCGCGGAGCCCGGTTGTCGAGACGAGGAAGTGATCGGCGAGGGCCATGGCGCGCGCATAGGCGGAAGGCGGTGCGTCGAGCCCCCGGATCCGCCAGGTCTCCAGTTCGGTCGCGTCGAAGATCTGATCGTCGATGTCGTAGACGATCAGCCGTGCGACGGCGCGAAGGCGGGTCAGGAATGCGCTGTGTTCCGCCCTGAACGGAACGCGCTGCAGGATCACCAGGGCGTCGCGCTCGACCTCGTCGAAGAAGTCGTCCGGCAGGTTCGCGAGATCGACCATCTCGGGTGCCGCACCGCCAAGCAGTTCCAGGAGATGCCGGGCGCGGTAGCGCGTCGTGTTCCGCGGGGAGAGCGTTGCCGCGATGAGGTAGGTCTTTCGCGGCGGGCCGGCGTCGGGAGCCATGAGCGCCGAGGGAATCTCTCGCTCGCTCCGCTCGGCGGCGCGTGGCGGATCGCCCGCCGCCCGGCCCTGGCGCAGGTAGTGGAGCAGCGGATTCTCCCCGGACCTGCCGATCTCGGGATGGGTGTCCATGTAGAACCCGGTATCGAATCCGCGCGATGGATCGAGCCAGAGCGCGGCGCCGTGGGTCAGGTAGTGGGCGATCAGCGCTGGCTTGGATCGCTCGCCCCTCTTGCCCGGCCGGAGTTCCGGCCCGATGCGTTGGGCAAGGTAGAACGCGGCATCGAAGAGACCGCTTTCCGCGATGCATGCGATGTCGTCGGACGGGGCGGTCACGGCGGCGGGCCGCGCCCGCTTGAGGCCGAACAGCGCGGCGAGCCTCGCCAGCGGCGGGTTCGGTCTGTTGCGGTTCCGGGCGGATCGTTTCCTGGACACTCTGACGCTCGTTCAGCCGACGGTCACCGCGAGGGATCAAACGCCCGCGACCGGCATCTTCTGCAAGGTCTGCGGCAATGCCCGGGATACACCTTCGCGACATCGTCGACAATTTGGCGAATCCTGAGGACGGAGCCCATCACGGCCTCCGAGTTTGACAGTCCGGCCGTGGCCGCTAGGTTGCGCGACGAAGCGGGGAGAACCGGCGACGTGAAGGGTATCATCCTCTCGGGCGGCAGAGGAACGCGGCTCTATCCGGTGACCGCGGCGGTGAGCAAGCAGCTGCTTCCGGTCTACGACAAGCCGATGATCTACTACCCGCTGTCGACGCTGATGCTCGCCGGGCTGCGCGAGGTCATGCTGATCACGACGCCCGAGGCGCTGCCGCTCTACGAGGCGCTGCTCGGCGACGGGTCGCAGTGGGGCATATCGATCGTCTATGCCGAGCAGCCCCGGCCCGAGGGGCTGGCTCAGGCCTTCCACATCGCCGAGGACTTCCTCGCCGGTTCGCCCGCGGCGCTCGCGCTCGGCGACAACATTTTCTACGGCGCGGGCTTCACGGAGGTGCTGACCGGCGCGGCGCGGACCACGAAGGGCGCGACCATCCTGGCCTATCCGGTCGCCGATCCGTCGTCGTTCGGCGTCGTCGAGATCGATGCCAACGGCATGGCGGTGTCGATCGAGGAGAAGCCGGCGCGGCCGAAGAGCAACTTCGCGGTCACCGGCCTCTACTTCTACGATTCCGACGTGGTCGAGATCGCCCGGTCGGTGAAGCCCTCGGCGCGCGGCGAGATCGAGATCACGGCGGTCAACGAGGCCTACATGCGGCGCGGCGACCTCCGCGTGGTCCGCCTCCAGCGCGGCACGGCCTGGCTCGACACCGGGACGGTCGAGGACCTGTTCGCCGCGGCCAACTTCGTCCAGACCATCGAGACCCGGCAGGGCTACAAGATCGCCTGTCTCGAGGAGGTCGCCTGGCGGCAGGGCTACATCGACCGCGACCAGGCGCTGGCCCTCGCCGAGCGGTATCCCAACAGCTATGGCCGCTACATCCGGACGATCCTCGATCATGGCTGAGGCGGCGCGCCTGTCGTCGACGGCGACCGCGACCCGCGAGGTCGACGGGGCGCTGGTCGAGACCTTCGGGCCGCTCGGGCTGGTCGCGGTGACGCCGCGCCGGCTCGGCGACGCGCGCGGCTTCTTCTGCGAGACGTGGAGCCGCCGCCGTTACGCGGACCTCGGTATCGATGTCGACTTCGTCCAGGACAACCACAGCCATTCGGCGCCGACCGGCACCATCCGCGGCCTCCACTTCCAGGTGCCGCCGCATGCCCAGGGCAAGCTCGTCCGGGTGGTGCGGGGCGCGGTCCTCGACGTGGCCGTCGACATCCGCGCCGGCTCGCCGACTTATAGCCGGCACGTGGCGGTCGAGCTCTCGGCGGCCAACGGGCGCCAGCTCTACATCCCGCCGGGCTTCGCCCACGGGTTCTGCACGCTCGTGCCCGACACCGAGGTGCTCTACCGGGTGACGGACTACTATGCCCCGGAGTCCGACCGCGGGCTCGCCTTCGACGATCCCGAGCTTGGCATCGCCTGGCCGCTGGGGCCGGAGGGAGCCGTGCTCTCCGAGCGCGACCGCCGTCATCCGCGGCTCCGCGACCTCGGCCCGATCTTCACCTATGGTGTGACCCCATGAGGATCCTCGTCACCGGCGGCGCCGGCTTCATCGGCTCGGCCCTCGTCCGCCACATCGTCGGCGACCTCGACCACGCGGTGGTCAACCTCGACAAGCAGACCTATGCCGCCTGCCTCGCCTCGCTCGACCCCGTGGCGGACAGTCCCCGCTACGGCTTCGTGCACGCCGACGTGTGCGACCGCGCGGTGCTCGACCGGGTGTTCGCCGAGGCCCGGCCGGATGCCGTGATCCATCTCGCGGCCGAGAGCCATGTCGACCGCTCGATCACCGGATCGGGCGACTTCATCACGACCAACATCGTCGGCACCTACCAGCTGCTCGAGGCGGCGCGGGCCTACTGGACGGGGCTCGACGGCGCCGCGCGCGAGCGCTTCCGGCTGCTCCATGTCTCGACCGACGAGGTCTATGGCTCGCTCGGGGCGACCGGTCTGTTCACCGAGGAGACGCGCTACGACCCGTCGTCGCCCTATTCGGCGTCGAAGGCGGCGGCGGATCACGTCGCGCTCGCCTGGCACCGCACCTACGGGCTGCCGGTGCTGGTGTCGAACTGCTCGAACAACTACGGCCCCTGCCAGTTCCCGGAGAAGCTGATCCCGCTGATGATCCTCAACGGGCTCGAGGGGCGGGACCTGCCGGTCTATGGCGACGGCGCGAACGTCCGCGACTGGCTGCATGTCGAGGACCATGCGCGGGCGCTGATGATGATCCTCGAGCGCGGCCGGCCCGGGGAGAGGTACAATGTCGGCGGGCGGAACGAGCGCACCAATCTCGAGATCGTCCATGCGATCTGCGACGCGCTCGACGGCATGGCGCCCGGGCCAAGGCCGCGGCGCGAGCAGATCCGCTTCGTCACCGACCGTCCCGGCCACGACCGGCGCTATGCGATCGACCCGACCAAGACCGAGACGGAGATCGGCTGGCGGGCGCGGGAGACCATCGAGACCGGGCTCGGCAAGACCGTCCGCTGGTACCTCGACAACGAGGCCTGGTGGCGTCCGCTCCGCGACCGGCGCTACGCCGGCGAGCGCCTCGGACTCGTCGCGGGATAGAGGCGGAGGGGACGGCAGTGCATGCGCGGCCAATTCTCCTCCTCGGCGGCTCCGGCCAGGTCGGTCAGGAACTGACCCGGCTCCGCTGGCCTGACCATGCACCGCTTGTCGCCCCGCCGCGGAGCGAGGCGGATATCACCGACCGGGCCGCCATCGACGCCCTTGTCGGCGGCGCAAACTGGCACGCCGTGATCAACACCGCCGCCTTCACCGCCGTCGACGCGGCCGAGGAGGCGAGCGCCGACGCTTTCGCCGCCAATGCCCTCGGCCCGGCGATCCTGGCGGACGCCACCCGGCGGCGGGGTGTCCCGCTGATCCACGTCTCGACCGACTACGTCTTCGATGGGACGAAGCCGGCCCCCTACGACGAGGACGACCGGACGCATCCGCTCGGCGTCTACGGGGCGAGCAAGCTCGCCGGCGAGGAGGCCGTGCGGACCGGCAATCCGCGGCATGTGATCGTGCGCACCGCCTGGGTCTATGGCGGGGCGGGGAAGAACTTCCTTGCCACCATGCTCCGCCTCGCCAGCGAGCGGGAGACGGTGCCGGTGGTCGACGACCAGCGGGGCAGCCCCACCGCCGCGCCCGACCTCGCGCAGGCGCTGGCGGCGATCGCGCTCCGCGACGACCCCGGCGATCGGAGCGGCCTCTACCACTTTGCCAACCGCGGCGAGACGACGTGGTGCGGCTTCGCCCGGGCGATCTTCGCGCTCAGCGCGGCCCGTGGCGGCCCGTCGGCGACGGTACGGCCGATCGCGACCGCGGAGTTCCCGACCCCGGCACGGCGCCCGGCCAATTCCCGCCTCGCCACCGACAAGATCGAGCGCGACCTGGGAATTGTACCCAGGCATTGGGAGGATGCACTGGCCTCGGTGATGGCGTAGAAGCCTCCTGCGGCGCCCAGCTGGAGCCGCTCCGATAGTGAGAGATCGCCGCCAAGACCATGCCGGACTATCGTTTCCTTCGCGTGCTCGAGTTCTTCGGGATCGAGACGCGCTACAGGACGGACCTCGAGGCGGTGCGCCGGAGCGGCCTGCTCGACGCCGACTGGTATCTCGCGCAGCTGAAGCGCAGAGCGCCGCGCGACCCTGCGGCCCACTACGTGATCACCGGGGCCCGAAGGGCGCTCGACCCGCATCCGCTCTTCGACACCGGCTTCTACGCGGCCTATCTGGCGAAGACGGATGACGCTAACGTCAACCCGCTCGCTCACTACCAGACCATCGGCGATGCCGCCGGCAGGAATCCTTCGCCCTGGTTCGATGGCGGGTGGTACCGGACATTTTACGAGGTCAACCTTCCCGAGGACGTGACGACGCTCCGGGCGTACTGGGAGAAGGGCCGGCTCGAGGGACGATTGCCGCATCCGCTGTTTGAACGCGACTGGTATCGGGAGCGCTATGGCGGGGCGATGTCCGACCCCGATCCGCTGGTCGACCTCGTTCACTTCGGACTGGCCGCGGGTCGCGTGCCGCACCGGGCGCTCGACGGCGACAGCCGGGTTCCGCGGACCGCGAAGGGGATTCAGGAGGCCTTCGAAAAGGCCACCGCTACGAAGGGGGCGCACGCTCCGCGGGTGAGCAGCAAGCGCTTCGATGAGGAGGCGGAGCGGGAATTCCTCGCCGTGCTCGACGAAAGGACGGCGGCGGCGGGCGTGCTCGCCGACGGGCCGAAGGTTTCGATCGTCATGCCGACGCGGAACCGCGCCGCCATCCTGTCCAAGGCGATCCAGAGCGTTGTCGACCAGGATTACGAGAACTGGGAACTGCTGGTCGTCGACGATGGCAGCACGGACGACACGGCCGCCGTCGTCGCCAGCTTCCCGGACCCGCGCATCCGCTATATCGCCGGCACCGGGGAGGGAGCGGCCAAGGCCCGCAACATCGCCTTCGCGGAGGCGAGCGGTACCTTCCACGCCTATCTCGACAGCGACAATCGATGGCTCCCGCGCTACCTGCGCACGATGGTCGCGTTCCTGCTTCTGAACGATCTCGATCTGGCCTATGCGGCCATGCGTCTCGAATCCGAGGATGCCGTGCGCTTCCGCGGCCGGAGCTTCAAGTATCGCGATCTTCTCGAGCTCAACTACATCGACCTGAACGCGATCGTCCACAAGCGCGCGCTGACCGAGACGCATGGCGGCTTCGACGAGAGCCTGCGCCGGATGATGGACTGGGATCTTCTGCTGCGCTACGCGAAGGGGGCCCGGGTGGATTATGCTCCGTTCGTTGGCGTGAGCTACGACGAGAGCCGGAGCGGCGACCGCATTTCGGTCCGCGAGCCGGTTTCCTGGCGCTTCCAGGTTCAGAACCGCTATCTCATCGACTGGCCGGCGCTGGAGGCGAGGCTGCCGGAACGGGACCGCGATCTCGTCTCGATCGTCATTCCGGTCTACGGCAAGTTCGAGCTGACCAATGGCTGCCTGGAGTCGCTCTTCCGGCATCGCGGCACGAGACGCTTCGAGATCGTCATCGTCAACAACCGGAGCGACCACGCGACCCTCGCCAACATGGCGTTGTGGGAGCTGGCGCGCGACAATGTCGCGCTCGTGGCGAACGCGACCAACCTCAATTTCGCCCTGGGATGCAACGTCGGCTTCGCCCGGACCCGCGGCGACATCGTGATCTTCCTCAACAACGACACGCTGGTCACCGAAGGCTGGCTGGAACCGCTCGTCGAGGAACTGGAGAGCGGCCGGGTCGGTGCGGTCCAGCCGAAGCTCCTCTACCCCGATGGAACCGTGCAGTCCTACGGGGCGGTGTTCTCCGAGGCGGGGCTGATCTCGCACATCCTCTATCGCGGCGAGCCCGGCGATGCCCCCCACGTCAACCGGCGGCGCGAACTCCAGGCCATCCACGGCGCATGCCTCGCGGTGCGGGCGGCCGACGTCGTCCGTCTCCGGGGGTTCGACCCGAAATACGTGAACGGGCAGGAGGACATCGACTTCTGCCTGAGGCTCACGGCGGAAACCGGCAAGCCGATGGCGGTCGAGCCGCGCTCGACCGTGTTCCATCTCGAGGGCAAGACGCGCACCGGCCGCAATCCCCACAATCACAGGAACCGCAGTCTCTTCACCCAGCGCTGGGCCGGGCGCATCAAGGCGGACGACAGGCGGATATACACCGAGGACGGATTCACCGTGGCAGGCTATGCGCCCGACAGCGAGGAGATGGCGCGCCACGGGATCGCCTGCTTCAATCCGAAGCTCGTCCGCCAGGGATAGCGGCTTTCAGGGCGCACCGGAGAGCGGGCTTGCGCCGACATCGTGCGCCCAGAAGGCGCCTTCCGAGACGAACGTGACCGACAGGTTTTCGAGACGGGTACCGGCGGGCAGGAACCAGGAGATGTCGCGGGACTTGCCGGGCGGCAGGTCGGCGCCGATACCCACCCGACCGTGCCACTCCGCTGACGAATCCGCACGCCAGGAAAGCCGCAAGGGGTGCTTGCTCGCGGCGTGGATGCGCCTATCCGTGCCGTTGGTCAGGCGCACCCTTGCGATCGGCGGCGTGCCATCCTCGACACGCAGATCGGACAGGCGGATGAGGGGCGCGTCTTGCTTCCTCACAGGCCGTCCCCGGGTGAACGACAGATCGCCGGTCGTTGCAGCGGCAAGGTCACACGGACCCATGTCGACGGCGACCGGGAGCGTCGGGAGAGCCGCGACGGCAGGGAAGCCGCGGCCCTTGGCCCATCTCCCGTAGGACGCCAGCATGGCCGGGACGTCCTGGCAGGCGAAGGCTATGTGTGGCGCTCCGGGCGGGAAGCTCCCGGAATAGCCCTTGAGGCTCGGCCGTCCCATGGCCTGGGAAGCGAGGATCGCGTCGATCGCCTGGAGAATCCACCAGTCGTCGGGAAGGACCGCGAAGGCCACGGGTTCGGTTCCCGGCGGCGTCGCCGCCACGAGCCGATCGACGCGCGCCTCGGACTCGGCGCTCGAGAATGCGTGCCGATGGAACATCGCAAGGTCGAACGCCATCCAGGCGATGATGACGGCCGCAGTCGCCGGCGCGAGCCATCGTGCGACCCGGCGCACCGTGAGGCCGCTCACGAAGAGGCCCGCGAAGATGGCGACGGGAAACGCGAGCACGACCATGTAGCGCGCCACCGCGCGGATCGCGTTGACGCCGGGGAGATGCGAGGCGAACCAGTAGAGCGAATAGCCGTCGACGAGGGTGAAGAGGACGAGGGCCGCGAGAATGCAGAGCGCGAAGGCGCGGAGCCGGTTCGCGGTCACCCGCCAGCGGACGATGACGGCGAGGAGACCGGCGAGCGCCAGCAGTGTCAGCGGGATGCCCAGGAAGATCTGGTGTTCCCCCCGCACAGGGACTTCGGGGAGGCCGCGCGAAAAAGGCTCCCAGTAGGTGAGCCAGTCCATCATCAGGTAGGACTGGGGGCGCGCGACCATCGGCGCGATCTCTCCCCAGCCGCGACCCAAGCCGTACAGGCGCGCGACGTAGGCGTGGAAACCCATGACCACCGCGAGCGCCGCCAGCGCCAGCCCGACGGCGCCGGCCCAGGCCCGGTCGCCGCGCGCCGGCCGGCGAAATCGCGAAAGGCGGTCCCGGAA
>JAEZEN010000155.1 GCA_023433185.1 Pseudomonadota bacterium
GCACTGGATCGATCAGCTCCGCCGCGATGAAGTCCCAGATCCGCCGGTACCACGTCTCGTAGGTCTCGCCGCCGTCGATCGCGTTGAGGAAGGCGGCGGCACCGACCCCCTCCGCCGCCGGCCACCAGAGGAGGTTGCGGTGGTGTGGCGCCCCGTCCCAGCCGAGCGTGTAGAGGAATCCGCCGCGTTCGGCGTCCCAGCCCGACGTGACGGCACGATCGAACAGGGCGCGGGCCGCTTCGGGCAGCCAGTCGAGCCGTCGGCCGCCGAGCTCCCAAAGCTGAAGGAGGAGGCGGGTCCATTCGAGCGAGTGGCCGGGGCACATGCCGTAGGGGCGGAAGACCTTGCCGTCCTCGAAATCGCGGATGAGCTGCCAGTCCTCGTCGAAGTGCTCCGGCACCATCCAGCCGGCGTCCGCCGCGCTGCGCCGGATGATGTGGCTGGCGATCGACTCGGCCCAGTCGAGATACATCCGCTCGCCGGTCGCCTCGAAGGCAGCCATCGTCGCCTCGGTGAGATGCATGTTCGAGTTCTGGCCGCGATAGCCGGAGATCCGCGACCAGTTGCGGCCGAACTCCTCCGCCGAGGCGCCGACCCGGGCATCCCAGAATCGCGTCTGCAGCACCTCGGTCACGTCGGCGAGGAGGCGGTCGGCATCCGGGTGGCCGACGAGCTTCGCACTCGACGCCGCGAGCAGCACGAAGGCGTGGCCATAGGCCTGCTTGCGGTCGTCGCCGCCGACGGCCCAGACGTAGCCGCCATGGGTGGCGTCGCGGTGCGCCTTCCACAGGAAGTCCATGCCGTGATCGATGAAGCGGTCGGCGCCCGGCCGGCCCATCAGGCGGGCGATGGCGAAGCAGTGGACGGTGCGGGTGGTGACGTGGATCTCGCGGACGGGATCGGCCAGCGGGCGGCCGGCGTCGTCGAGGACGAAGAAGCCGCCCTTCGGGTCGAGGCTCGCCTCGAAGAAGCCGAAGAGGTCGGCCGCCTGCTCGACCAGCCAGCGGCGATGATAGGGGAGCGCGATCCATTTCGCGCCCGGGCGGGCGTCTGCTGCCGTCATGTCACTCCGTCCCGTGCTGGGAGCCTGTCTGGTGGGGCGCGGCTGTCGTCGTTCGAGTCTGCTTCCCCTCCTGTCTTATGGACAAGGATGGGCGTTTCCGGAAGCTCGGCGGGCACCGAAAACGCGACCGGCTGCCCATGGACGCGCCGGCCGAGGAGGTGTCACGGAGGTTCCCGGGCCGCCGGCGCCGCCCTTTGCTGTCGACCACTTGCGCGACCACCGAGACTCTGGTGACCTTGGCGCGCCGCCCGGACTCTTGGGGCGGAGCGGTGAAACCGTCGTCGGGGGCAAGGGCGGGGAATGGGTCGCGGTGCATTTCTCCGCCGTCTGCTGCTCGTGCCGCCGACACTCTTCGGCGTCGCGGTCGTGGTCTTCGTGCTGCTTCGCGTCGTTCCGGGCAACCCGGTCGCGATGATGATCCCGCCCGGCGCGAGCCCGGCCGACGTCGACCGGCTGATGGCGCAGTACGGCCTCGACCTGCCGCTGTTCGACCAGTTCGTAGTCTGGATGCAGCAGGTTCTGGTCGGCGACTTCGGGACCTCGATCAGCCGCCGCCAGGACGTGATGACGCTGATTCTCGGCCGCCTGCCGGCGACGCTCGAACTGGTGGCGATCGCGATCCTCGTTGCGATCTGCTTCGGCGCGGGGCTGGCGCTGCTCGGCGCCTATTTCCGCCGCCGCCTGCCGGAGTGGCTGGTCGACGGCTTCGTCGCCCTGTCGCTCGCCATCCCCGATTTCCTCTGGGGCCTCCTCTTCATTCTGGTCTTCGGCGTGCTCTGGCCGGTGCTGCCGATCTCGGGCCGCATCGACCCGCGGCTCGGTGCCGAGTTCCACACCGGTTTCTATCTCGTCGAGGCGCTGGTCACCGGGCAGTGGGCGCTGGCCGGCAGCCTGCTGCGCCACAGCATCCTTCCGGCCGTGGCCCTCGCCCTGCCGCTCGCGGCCATCGTCACCCGCGTCTTCAAGAGCGCCCTCGGCGAGGCCGAACTCCAGGACTATGCCCAGGTCGCCCGCACCCGCGGCTTCTCACGCGGCCGCGTGCTGCTCCGTGAGGCGATGCCCAATGCCGCCATCTCGACCCTGACGCTCGCCGGGGTGCAGGTGACCTTCCTGATCGGCGGCACCGTGCTTGTCGAGCGGATCTTCTCCTATGAAGGCATCGGCAACATGGCGGTCGATGCCATGATCAATCGCGATCTGCCGCTGATCCAGGGACTGGTGCTTACCTTCGCCGTCATCTTCATCGCCCTCAATCTCGCCATCGACCTGCTCAATGGCTGGCTCGACCCGAGGCTCCACAATGGCTGACGCGGCGGCAGCGGACGATCCGCGGCACCGGCGGATCGCGCTCGACCCGCGGGCGATCGCCGGCGGCCTCATCGTCGGCGGGCTCTTCCTCGTGGCGCTCGCGGCGCCGCTCATCGCCCCGCACGATCCGCTTGCCCAGGACCTCCTCTATGCGCAGCTGCCGCCATCCTGGGCCCGGGGCGGTGATCCGGCCTTCCTGTTCGGCACCGACAGCCTCGGCCGCGACATCCTCTCCCGGCTGATCTACGGAGCGCGCATCGCCGCCTTCGTGGCGGTCGCCGCCGCGACCCTCGCGTGTCTCCTCGGCTCGGTCCTCGGCCTTCTGGCGGGCTACTATCGCGGGCTCGTCGACACCCTCGTGTCGCGCCTGATCGACATCTGGATGTCGTTCCCGCCGGTACTCCTTTCCATCGTCCTCGCTGCCGCGGTCGGCGCGGGTCTCGGCACCGTCGTGCTCGCCATCGTCGTCATCGACTGGACGCGGTTCGCGCGGGTGGTGCGCGCCGAAACCCAGCTCCAGCGCCAGCTCGACTACGCCGCCGCCGCCCGCGTCGTCGGCCTTCGTCGCGGCCGCACGCTGTTTGCCGAGGTGCTGCCCAACGTCCTGCCGCTGATCGTCACGCTCCTCACCGTCGAGATGGGGATCGCCGTCATCGTCGAGGCGATCCTGTCCTTCGTCGGGCTCTCGGTCTCGACCGACATGCCCACCTGGGGCGGGATGATTGCGGAGGGCCGTCAGGTCATCCACCAGGTGCCCTGGCTGCTGGCGCTGCCGATCGGGGCGATCGTGCTGACCGTGCTCGGCTTCAACCTTCTTGGCGATGGCATCCGCGCGACCTTCGACCCGGTGCAGCGGCGATGACGCCGGTCCTCGATGTCGCCGACCTCCACGTCGCCATCGGCCGCCGCCCGCCGCTGCCGTTGCTCCGCGGGGTGAGCCTCGCGGTCGCGCCGGGCGAGGTGCGCGGCCTGGTCGGCGAGTCCGGCGCCGGCAAG
>JAEZEN010000182.1 GCA_023433185.1 Pseudomonadota bacterium
CTTCAGAGGATGCCGGGCAGGAAAGGCGCGTCGCCGTCGGCGCCCTCGATGGCGAGGATGCGCCGCTTGGTGGCGACCCCGCCACCCGCCGAGAAACCGCCCATCGCCCCGCCTGCGGCGACGACCCGGTGGCACGGGATGATGATCGCGACGGGATTGCGGCCCAGCGCTCGCCCGACGGCACGGGCCGCCCCGGGGTCGCCGAGGCGCGTGGCCACGGCGCCATAGGTCAGCGTCTGCCCGGCCGGGATCGTTCGCGCCGCGCCGTAGACGCGCCGGTCGAAATCCGGAACGCCGGACAGGTCCAGGGCAACGTCCGACAGGTCCGCAGGCTCTCCCCGAAGGAGCGCGGAGACCGTCGCGATCGCCGCGGCGACCGCCGGTGGCGGCGTGCTCTCGGCCGCCGCCGGGCACGTCCTCCGGAGGCGGGCCCGCGTGGCTGCGACCGTCGCCTCGGGGAGCTGGAGCGCGGCGATGCCGGTGTCACTCCAGGCGATGCCGCAGCTTCCGATCGCCGTGTCGAAGATTGTGAAGCCGTGCGCCGGCACCGCAGTCTCCCGTCAGAGGTGCCGGGTCTCCGCCGGCGTGTTCCACCAGGCGTCGTTGCGGCCATCGGCATAGGTGACGGGCGCTGCGACCAGTTCGGCCGGGTCGACGTCGTCGAGCGTCGCGATCATGATCGAGACGAAGTCGCCGCCGAGGACTTCGAGGTGGCCGCGGCTGAACGGGCGGATGCCGCAATGCCGGCAGAAGGTATGGTGTCCGACCTGGTGGTTGAACCGGTAGTCGGACAGATCGTCGGCGCCGGCGAGCAGCCGGAAGGCCTCGGGCTTGACGAGCGCGCTCCACGCCCGGACCTTGGTGCAGAAGCTGCAATTGCATCGGCCTGTGCCGGCGGCGAGGTCGATGTCGGCTTCGAAGCGGACGGCGCCGCAGTGACAGCTGCCGCGATAGGTCTTCACAGCCGTGCTCCGATCTCCCTGGTTGGCGGAGAAATGTTCGTGCAACGCGGCGACAGCGGTTGTCAGGAGGTCGATTCGCGGTGCAGGAGCTTCATTTCGCGCCGCCAGTCGGCGACCAGCATGGCGCGGCGCTTCGGGTAGCGCACGCCGAGGCTGCGGAGGCCGCCGATCCGGTCGGTGCGGAAATGCCGGAAGCCGACGCGCAATTCGCACCAGGCGGCGACGGTGCGGCGGTCGTCGTAGAAGGTGAGCGCGATCGGCCAGATCACCCGGACGGTCTCCGTGCCCTTCTCGTCGGTATAGCCGATCTCGAGCTTGTGCTCCCTGCGGACCGCCTCGCGGAGCGGCGCCAGGAGGTGGCGGTCGGGATCGGGCGTCCAGCGCTGCGGTGCCCACAGCCCGGTCAGCGCGATGGCGTCGCGCAGGTCGGCGGGGGCGGCGGCGGCGATCTTGGCGAGGGCGTTCTGCGCCGCGGCCGCCAGCGCCTCGTCACCCTGCCGGCCGACGAGGCGCATCCCGAGGACCAGCGCCTCGAGCTCGGCCTCATCGAACATCAGCGGCGGCAGGAAGAACCCGGGGCGGAGCAGGTAGCCGAGGCCGGCCTCGCCGTCGATCGGCGCGCCGAGACCCACGAGCACCTGGATGTCGCGGTAGACCGTGCGGACGGAAACGCCGAGTTCGACGCTGAGGTCGGCGGCGGTCACCGGGCGCCGGTGGCGACGGAGCGCATCCATCAGCGTGAAGAGGCGTTCGGTTCGCGCCACGGTCCGGTCTCCCTGTGGCTTTCTGATAGCCTGATTCGCCCCCGAGGTGCGGTGCGACGGGCCACACGCGAACAGGATGCTCGGTCGCGAACCGGAAGGCTGCGGCATCGGGTCCCGGGCTGGCAGGGAACCGGCCCGGCCCCTCTGCATTCTCGCAGCGGGTCGCAAGCGACGGAGCGGCGTCGGACGCGGCTCCGACATCCGGTCGTCATCGGCACCGCCGCTTGCTTGGACGTATCCGAATTGCGCCCGGAGTTCGCCTTATTCGGCGAGCAATCATCCGCCGATGTGGTGATATTGAGGGGGGGCTGTGGCGAAAGAGGGGTCTAGCGCCATGGCAGTGGAAGACGAAGAGAAGAGGGGCCGTCCCCGGATGCGATTGTCGCCCGGAGAGGCGGCCTTCGAACGGCTGAAGCGGCGGGAGGCCTTGCGCGACAAGGACTTGCCGCCCCCTATCGGACCCCGCGCGATGACGGCGACACCGTCGACAGGGTCACTTGCGATGCCTCCTGACGCAGCCAATCCAAGCGAATCGCATCCAGGCGGGGCATCCGCCGGCATGGAAGGCGAATCGACCCCACGGATTCTGGCCGTTGCCGCCGCGTTCGGCTTCGATGTGGCGCCGGACCTCCTCGGCCCGGCTGCGCCGCCGCAGGAGACCGCCGGCAGTGCCGAAGCGGGCGCCGACTTCGCGTCCCCGGTACTCGCCGCCGCGAAGGCGCTCGGCGTGGGAACCGGGCCTGCCGCCGTCCCCGGCGCTGCGAAGTCGCCGACCTCCGCCGGGACCGACGCCCCCGAGCACGGG
>JAEZEN010000299.1 GCA_023433185.1 Pseudomonadota bacterium
TCGCTGCCCCCCGCTGTCCTACCCCGCCCTGAGCGCCTCGGGCTTCGACTTGCCACGCCGGGTGACGAGCTTGTTGAGCGCCGAGACATAGGCCTTGGCCGAGGCGACCATCGTGTCGGTATCGGCGCCGCGGCCCGTCACGATCTTGTCGCCCTCACCGAGACGGACCGAGACGTCGGCCTGGGCATCCGATTCCTCGGTGACCGCACCGACCTGATAGAGCTGGAGCTGCGCCTCGTGCGGCACCAGCGCGCGGATCGCCTTGAACATGGCGTCGACCGGACCATCGCCGGTCGCTTCCCGCGTCTGGTGGACCCCGTCGATGTCGAGGGTCACGACGGCCTTCTGCGGGCCGCCGGTGCCGGCGATGACGGTCAGCGCGACGAGGCGGATCGTCTCGCTCTGCTGGGTCATCTCGTCCTCGACCAGCGCCGCGATATCCTCGTCGAAGATGTGCTTCTTGCGGTCGGCGAGGTCCTTGAAGCGACGGAAGGCCTCCTGCAGGGCATTGTCGCCGAGCTCGAAGCCCAGCGCGATCAGCTTCTCGCGGAAGGCGTGGCGGCCGGAGTGCTTGCCCATGACCAGCGAGGTCGACCTCACGCCGACATCCTCGGGGCGCATGATCTCGTAGGTCTGGGCGTTCTTCAGCACGCCGTCCTGGTGGATGCCGGACTCGTGGGCGAAGGCGTTCTTGCCGACGATCGCCTTGTTATACTGGACGGGGAACGCGGAGACCGCCGCCACCAGCTTCGAGGCGCGCATCAGCAGCGAGGCGTCGATCTCGGTGTAGAACGGCAGGATGTCGCCGCGGGTCTTGATCGCCATCACCACTTCCTCGAGCGCGGCGTTGCCGGCGCGCTCGCCGAGGCCGTTGATGGTGCACTCGATCTGGCGGGCGCCGCCGACGACGCCGCCGAGCGAATTGGCCACCGCCAGCCCCAGGTCGTCATGGCAGTGGGTCGAGAAGATCACCTTGTCGGAATTCGGCACGCGCTCGACCAGCATACGGATCAGCTCGCGGAACTCGTCCGGCGTCGCATAGCCGACCGTGTCGGGGATGTTGATCGTCGTCGCCCCGCACTTGATCGCGGTCTCGACCACCCGGCAGAGGAAATCGTGCTCGGTGCGGGTCGCGTCCATCGGCGACCACTCGACGTCGTCGGTATAGTTGCGGGCCCGGGTGACGGAGCTGACCACCCGCTCGTGGACCTGGTCCTTGTCGAGCTGGAGCTGGAACTCGCGGTGCAGCGGCGAGGTGCCGATGAAGGTGTGGATGCGCCGGCGCTCGGCATGCTGCAGCGCCTCGGCGGCGCGGTCGATGTCGGCATTGCCGGCGCGGGCGAGGCCGCAGACGACTGCGCGCTTGACGCGCTTGGCGATCTCGGAGACGGCCTCGAAGTCGCCGTTCGAGGCAATCGGGAAACCGGCCTCGATGATGTCGACGCCCATCTCGTCGAGCAGTTCGGCGACCTGCAGCTTCTGGTCCAGCGTCATCGATGCGCCGGGCGACTGCTCGCCGTCGCGCAGCGTCGTGTCGAAGATGACCACCCGGTCCTTCTGGGCGGACGCCTGGGTTTCGGTGCTCATGTCGGGATGTCCTTCTCGAAATCTCTGGCCCGCCGGTCACGGTCGGGCGATCTGTCCGGTTGGTCTCGCCTCCGCCCCCTGAGTGCCCGCCCGCGTTCGGGGCAGTCGACGCTCAGGGGCGTCTAAGCGCGAGGTTCAGACGAAGAAGGAGCGCCGCGCCGGGCGGAATCCGGCCGTTGCCGGAGCATGCCGGCGTCGTCCGGATATCGTGATCGCATGCGATCATCTCGGCCCTGTCGACAGCGCATGGCCCGGAACGGCGTCCGGAGCGGGGGAAATTCCTGATGGTTCTAGCGAATCCGCCGCGTCGGGAGCAAGCTCAAAACGCGCTGCAGCGCGGAATCGCCTCAGCCGGGGTGGATGCGGGCCGGCGCGGCCTCCCCGGCGTCCGGCCGGCCCGCGTCGTCGCGGAGCGACGGCGAGACCTCTCCGACCGAGTCGCGGACGAGCCGCATGTGGGTCCGCATCAGGCCCGCCGCGCCTTCGCCATCACCGCGGAAGATCGCCTGGACGATCGCGTCGTGTTCGGCGAGCGAATGGGCGAGCCGTCCGAGTCCCTCGAACTGGAGCTTGCGGAACGGGGCGAGGCGGTTGCGGACGGAATGCGTCACCTCGACCAGGTAGTCGTTGTGCGAGGCCCGGTAGATGGCGTCGTGGAAGGCGATGTTGCGCACATAATATTCATCGACGTCGCCGTCGCGGGCCGCCTCGGCACAGGCCTCGTGGCGGCGCAGGAGTTCGCCGCGCTCGGCGGCCGTGATGTGGTCGGCGGCATAGCGCGCGCACAGCGCCTCCATCTCCGCCATGACGGTGAACATGTTGCTCAGCTTCTCGGGCGTGAAATGCGGAACGACGGCACCACGGTGCGGCCGCGCTTCGGCGAAGCCGATCGCCTCGAGCTGGCGGATCGCCTCGCGGACAGGCGTCCGCGACACCTGGAAGCGCTCCGCGATCGTTGCTTCGTCGAGGGCGACACCCGGCCCGATCTCGCCGCGCACGATCGCCTCGGCGAGGCTGGCACGGATGCGCTCGGCCTGGGTCGGCTTCCGCCCGCCGGGCAACTGCTGCTGGTTCACCACGCGCTCCTGGCCACTCCCGGCCTCAGTTGAAGGCGAGCGCCGCAAAGAGCACCGCGAGCGTTGCCGCGATGCCCGACACCGGCCCGAGGATGGCGAGGCGGCTCGCCAGCGCCTTGTTTCCGGTCCGCCGGATCTGGGCATAGGTCATGTCGACGCCGGCGCTCGACAGCGTGAGGATGACGACAAAGACGAACTTCACCCAGAAAAGCGTCGGCAGGCTGCCGAGACCGTTCCATTTGCTCCACACCAGGATCAGGCCGGTGACCCATAGCAAGACCAGACCGGCCCCGGCGACATGGGCGAGCATCGGGCCGAGGCTGCGGATCGCGCCCGCCTGATCGGCCGGCATGGTCGCTGCGCGGCGCATGATGATGCCGCTCGCCATCCCACCGGCAGCGCCCAGCATGAGCCCGAAGAAGTGCAGGAACAGGATGATGGCATTCATGGCGAGCAAACCCTCTCCCCCGGAAACGCGGCGCGCAACCTAGCACGATTCCGGGAATGGAAAGCGCGGCTCGGTCAGACGGCGAGGGTGCCGCGCGCGACCACGACCGCCATGCCGCCGATCCGGCCTTCGATCACGGTCCCGCCGTCCATGTCGATCTCGAGGCTGATGAGGCTCGGCCGCCCCATCTCGTAGCCCTGCTCGATCGCGTAGCGATGGCGTCCGCCGGGCGGCTGGTCGAAGCGGGCGATCACCCCGGCAAGCGCGGCGATGGCGCTCCCGGTCGCGGGATCCTCGGCGATGCCGAGCGCCGGCGCGAACATGCGGCCGTGGAAATGATGGCCGGGCTCCACCGTCTCGCGGCAGTAGACGAAGGCGCCGACGTCGCCGAAGGCGGCCTGCCACGCCGCGGGATTGACCGCGGCGCGCGCGATCGCCTCGCGGTCGCGCACCGGCACGAAGACGTAGGGGACGCCCGCGTCGAAACGGGACGGCTGGTGGTTCTCGAAGCCGACCTCGCCGGGCAGGAGCACCAGCGCGGCAGCGATGGCATCCTTGCCCGGGGCCGGTTCCGCGGCCTCGACCGGAAGCTTCGGCAGGTCGAAGACCGCATGGCCCAGGGCGTCGGCACTGATGCTCACCCCGCAGCGTATCGGCGCCAGGGTCTCCTCGAGCACCATCACCAGATCGCCATTGTCCATGCCTCCCGCGGCACGTTCGAGGCCGAGCAGCACCGCGGTGCCGACGGTTGGATGCCCCGCGAAGGGGAGTTCGCGCGACGGCGTGAAGATTCGCAACGCCGCCGAATGGATCGGATTGGCGGCGGGACGCACGAAAACCGTCTCGGACAGGTTGAACTCGGCGGCAATCGCCTGCATGCGCCCCTCATCGAGACCGTCGGAATCGAGGACCACGGCGAGCGGATTTCCGGCGAGCGGCCGGTCGGTGAAGACATCGAGGACGACGTAGCGGCGCGGCATGGAACCTCGGCGGGACTCGGGGCGGCGGCGGGCCATGCTGAGTGGACCCCGGGCGCCGCAGGGTCAAGCGCCGCCGCGCCGCGCCATTCAGTTTTCGTTCAGGATGCCTCCGCCATCTTCACCGTCAACAGCGGGGGACAGCGCTCCGCCAGCCCAGCGTCCTGCGTATCGGGAGAGAGATAGAGAGATGAACAAGATTGCGACAGCCCTGATCGCCGCCGTCGTCGGCGCATCCCCGATCCTCGCCGGCGCGGGTGCCGCGGAGGCCCGCGATTCGTACAAGAACGGCAAGCGCGTCTACACGCACAACCACAACAACGGCACCAACTGGCAGGGAGTCGGTGCGGGTCTCGCCGCCGGTGCCGCCCTCGGCCTCGGCGCCGGGCTGCTCATCAACCGCCCGCCGCCCCCGCCGCCGGTCTACTACGCACCGCCGCGCCCGCCGGTGGTCTACTACCCGGCGCCGGCCCCGGCCTACTACCCCCCGCCCCCGCCGCCTCCGGTCTATTACGACCGCAACTGGACCGCCGCGCACATCGAATGGTGCATCAGCCGCTACCGCTCCTACAACCCGGCGACCAACACCTTCACCGGCTACGACGGCTACCAGCACCAGTGCCGCGGCCCCTATTACTGAGCCGCCGGCGGAACCACGCCCACGGCCGGCCGTCGATGGCAGCGAGACCGAGGCCGATGATCGCCATGCCGAGGAATTCGAGGGCGCCCAGGCGCTCGTCGAGGAAGAGCGCGCCGAGGATGATCGCCGACACCGGCACGAGGAAGGTAACGAGCATCAGGTTGACCGCGCCGGCGGTCGCCAGCACGCGGTAGTAGATGATGTAGGCGAAGGCGGTCGAGACGGCCGCGAGGCCGAGGAGCGCGCCCCAGACCGGCAGGCCCGGCATGGGCAGCGTCCACGGCGCGTCGACAGCGAGGGTCAGCGGCACCATCATCGCGCTCGCCGCCGCGAACTGGCCGGTGGCGGCCACCATCGGCCGCAGGCCTTGCCGCGAGAAGCGCCGACCGAAGATCGGTGAGAAGGCGTAGAACGCCGAGGCAAGCAGAAGCGCGAGGTCGGCGAGAAGGTTGTCGGTGGCCCCGGCGAACGCATCCGGACCGATCATCACCGCGACGCCTGCGAAACCGATGAGCACGCCGGCCAGCCGGCCGGGCGTCATCCGCTCGTCCCTGGTCATGGCGCCGGCGAGAAGGACGGCGAAGATCGGCGTCGTCGCGTTGAGGATGGCCGCGAAGCCGCTCGCCACCTGGCCCTGCGCCCAGGCGATGAGGCTGAAGGGGACGACGTTGTTGGTCAGCCCCATGACGAAGAAGGCCTTCCAGGTGGCGCCGTCCCGCGGCATGCGGTGTCCGGAAAGACGGACCAGCAGATAGAGCAGGGCCGCGCCGAGCGTGACCCGGAAGGCGACGATCGCGAACGGCGGGAGCGCCTTCACCGCCACCCCGTTGTAGAAATACGAGCCGCCCCAGACCGTGCAGAGCATGAGCAGCAGCCCCCATTCGGTGGCGGTCATGCTGCGGTTGATCGGCTGGGGCATCTGCTTCGCTGGCTGGCGGTAGGATCGCGTGCTGTATTTGCACTGGTGGTGCAGTTCCGACACTTGCCACCCGCTTGAAGGAGCGCCGCGGCACGTGTCGGGATCAGGGGACCACTAGTCTGCCGGAGGCCACCGGTCATTCCGTTTCTTGCCGTTTCTCGTCCCCCGGGGGCCGCGCCGAGCCGTTTTCGCGGCGTAGCACCGACATACGAAGTCTTTGGCTCACATTCGCCATTTTGGTACGGTGGCCTTCACCCGCCCATCCAGGAGGCACTTGAACGCGCATGACCATCCAGGTCGCGGTCGAACCCGTTTCCCGCAACGAGGCCGGCCTAGCCGCCGCGATGCCCATCCTCGCCGAGCGATTCGGCGAGCGGCTCGTCCGTTCGGAAGCGGTGCGGCGCCAGCATGCGCACACCCTGACGTGGCTCGCCAACCAGCCGCCGGACGGCGTGGTCTTCGCCGAAACCACCGAGGACGTCGCCGACATCGTCCGGATCTGCGCGGCGCACCGGGTGCCGGTGATCCCGTTCGCGGTCGGCTCGTCCCTCGAGGGCCACACCAACGCCCCCGGCGGTGGCATCGCGATCGACCTGCTGCGCATGAACCGGGTGCTCGCCGTCCACCCCGAGGACCTCGACTGCGTCGTCCAGCCCGGCGTCACCCGCCAGATGCTCAACGAGCATCTCCGCGACACGGGCCTGTTCTTCCCCATCGATCCCGGCGCCGAGGCCTCGCTCGGCGGCATGGCCGCGACCCGCGCCTCCGGGACCAATGCCGTCCGCTACGGCACGATGCGCGACAACGTCATCAACCTCACCGCGGTGATGCCTGACGGCAGCATCGTCAAGACCGGCAGCCGCGCCAAGAAGTCGTCGGCCGGCTACGACCTGACCCGCCTCCTCGTCGGTTCCGAGGGCACGCTTGGCGTCATCACCGAACTCACCCTGAAGCTCTACGGCATCCCCGAGGCGATCGCCGGGGGCGTATGCCCGTTTCCAAGCGTCGAAGCAGCCTGCAACGCGGTCATCCTGACCATTCAGAGCGGCGTGCCCGTCGCACGGATCGAGCTTCTCGACGCGCTCCAGGTCAAGGCCTGCAACGCCTATTCGAAACTCGACCTGCCGGAGACGCCGACCCTCTTCCTCGAGTTCCATGGCACACCCGCCTCGGTGAAGGAGCAGTCCGAGCAGTTCGGCGCGATCGCTGCCGAGTTCGGTGCCGGCGATTTCATCTGGGAGACCACGCCGGAAGCGCGCAACAAGCTCTGGAAGGCCCGCCACGACGTCTACTGGGCCTGCGTCGGCCTCCGCCCGGGCGCCAAGGTGGTCGCGACCGACGTTTGCGTGCCGATCTCGCGGCTCGCCGAATGCGTTACCGAGACCGCGGCCGACATCGCGCGCGAGGGCCTCGTCGGGCCGATCGTCGGCCACGTCGGCGACGGCAATTTCCATGTCACGATGCTGGTCGACCTCGAGGATGCAGACGAGGTCGAACGCGCCGAGGCCTTCGTCGGCCGGCTCAATCTCCGCGCCATCGCCATGGAAGGCACCTGCACCGGCGAGCATGGTGTCGGCCAGGGCAAGATGAAGTACCTCATCACCGAGCACGGGAAGGGGCTCGACGTGATGCGTGCGATCAAGCGCGCGATCGATCCGGACAACATCATGAATCCGGGCAAGATCGTCGCGGTCACCTGAAGCGGGGGCGAAGCGAGGGAGTGGAACGCTGAACCGGCTCTATTTGACCATCGGCGGCCTCATCGTCATCGCGCTCTTTGCGGCGCTGATCGTCCCGTGGTTCATCAACTGGGACGACTACAAGGGCAACTTCGAGGCCGAGGCGACGCGCATCCTCGGCCAGCCGGTGCGCGTCAACGGCACCGCCGACGCGAGCATCCTCCCCTCCCCGTCGCTGACCTTCACGGACGTGACCGTGGGCGAGACCGAGGGCCGGCCGATGATGGAGGTCAAGCGGTTCTCGGTCACGATCGAGCTCATGCCGCTCATGCAGGGCCACATCAAGGTCATCGCGATGGCCCTGGAGGATCCCGTCGTGCGCGTCGCGGTCGACGATTCCGGCCAGGTCGACTGGACGCTCCGCCCCGAGGCCTCGCGCGACCTTGACCCCGACAACGTCGCCCTGTCCGGCGTGGAGATCACCAACGGCACGCTCAGCTACACGGACGCGCGATCGAACACCGCCATCACGCTGACCGACATCAAGGCCTCCGTCGATGCCCGCTCCCTCGCCGGGCCGTGGCGCATCGACGGCAGCTACAGCTCGAACGGTATGCCGGCCCACTTCACGGTGGCGACCGGGGTCCGTTCCGCCGACGGTGCGATCCGGGTCAAGACCGACATCACTCCCGGCCAGTGGCCGGTCGCCATCGCCGCCGACGGCATCGTCACCCAGGACGGTTCGGGACCGAGCTACACCGGCACCTACAACCTCACCCAGGTCGTCCCCGCCGTCACCGAGGACGGCGAGGGCCGGGGCGATGCGACCGGCTGGCGCAGCGAAGGCGGCTTCGCGCTGACGCGCGACAAGCTGGTGATCGACAAGGCGGTCCTTTCGGAAGGCCCGCCCGACCGGCCGTCGAG
>JAEZEN010000328.1 GCA_023433185.1 Pseudomonadota bacterium
CGCCTCGATGCCGACGGGCCGGACGCCTTCGCCCGCTGGCTGCGGAACGAGAAGCGTGTCCTGGTCACCGACACGACGCTGCGCGATGCCCACCAGTCGCTGCTCGCGACCCGCATGCGGAGCTTCGACCTGGTCGCCGCGGCGGAGGCCTATTCACGCGCCCTCCCCGGCCTCCTGTCGCTCGAATGCTGGGGCGGCGCGACCTTCGACGTCTCGATGCGCTTCCTCACCGAGGACCCGTGGGAGCGGCTCGCCGCGATCCGCCAGAAGACGCCCAACCTCCTCCTCCAGATGCTGCTCCGCGGGTCGAACGCGGTCGGTTATGCCAACTATCCCGACAACGCGGTCCGCTTCTTCGTGCGCGAGGCGGCCAGGGGCGGAATCGACCTCTTCCGGGTGTTCGACTGCCTCAACTGGGTCGAGAACATGCGCGTCTCGATGGACGCCGTGCGCGAGGCCGACAAGCTCTGCGAGGGCGCGTTCTGCTACACCGGCGACATCCTCGATCCCGACCGGGCCAAGTACGACCTCAAGTACTATGTCGGGCTGGTGAAGGAGCTCGAGGCCGCCGGCGCCCACATCATCGGCATCAAGGACATGGCCGGCCTCCTCAAGCCGGCGGCGGCGAAGAAGCTCGTCTCGACGCTCCGGCAGGAAACCGGCCTGCCGATCCATTTCCACACCCACGACACCTCCGGCGTCTCCGCCGCCTCGGTGATGGCCGCGGTCGAGGCCGGGGTCGATGCCATCGACGCTGCCATTGATTCGATGTCGGGACTCACCTCGCAGCCCTGCCTCGGCTCGCTGGTGGAGGCCCTCGCCGATACCGACCGGGCGACCGGCCTCGACGTCGAGGCGATCCGCAAGATCTCGTTCTATTTCGAGGCGGTGCGCGCCGACTACCGGGCCTTCGAATCCGACCTCCGCTTCGGCGCCTCGGAGGTCTATCTCCACGAGATGCCGGGCGGCCAGTTCACCAACCTCAAGGAGCAGGCCCGCTCGCTTGGCCTCGAGGCGCGCTGGCATGAGGTCGCCCGCACCTATGCCGAGGTCAACATGCTGTTCGGCGACATCGTCAAGGTGACGCCGTCGTCGAAGGTGGTCGGCGACCTCGCGCTGATGATGGTCGCGGGCGACATCACGGCGGAGGAAGTCGTCGACCCGCGGAAGGAGATCGCCTTCCCCGAATCCGTCGTCCAGATGATGCGCGGCGACCTCGGGCAGCCGCCCGGAGGCTGGCCGGAGGCGCTGCAGAAGAAGATCCTCAAGGGCCAGACGCCGATCGACGTGCGGCCCGGTTCGCTGATCCCCCCCGCCGACCTCGACGCCGAGCGGAAGCGCGCCGAGGAGGCCATCGGCTATGCTCCGGACGACCGCGGCCTCGCCTCGTGGCTGATGTATCCGAAGGTCTTCACCGAGTTCGCCAGGGCCGCCGACCATTACGGCCCGGTCGCGGTCCTGCCGACCCCGGTCTACTTCTACGGCCTGCCGGTCGGCGAGGAGATCCTGGTCGAGATCGAGCAGGGCAAGACCCTCGTCATCCGCAACCAGGCGGTCAGCGAGACCGACGAGGACGGCTTCATCCGCGTCTTCTTCGAGCTCAACGGCCAGCCCCGGGTCGCCAAGGTGCCGAACCGGCTTGCCGGCCAGGTCGCCGTGCGGCGGAAGGCCGAGGAAGGCAATGCCAGCCATGTCGCCGCCCCGATGCCGGGCGTGATCTCGACGCTTGCCGTCCATGCCGGCCAGGAGGTCAAGGCCGGCGACGTGCTGCTCTCGATCGAGGCGATGAAGATGGAGACCGCGCTTCACGCCGAGCGCGACGGCAAGGTCGCCGAGGTGCTGGTCCATGCCGGCAGCCAGATCGACGCCAAGGACCTGCTCGTCGTCTACGAGGGGTAGTGCCGACGTACCCTCCACCGCGCCTCGGGCGGGCGGCTCAGATCGCCGAGCCGTCGATCTCCTCGCCCATATAGGGCACGAAGGCCGGGCGCGGGCCGCGCTCGACATTGGCGGCGGGCAGCGGCATCCAGGCCGCGAGCTCGCCGTCTCCGTAGACGATGCGCGCCCGGGCGTCGGAATCGGTGGCGAGCCAGCCATACTCCGTTCCGGGATCGGTCGCGGCCCACTTCACCACGTCGACCTCGGCCGGGCCCTGCTCGGTTTCGCGGACGGTCACGAGAATCCGCGTGCCGTCCCTCGGTGCGGTCCGCATCGACCGCCAGTCGCTGTCGGATGCACTCACGATTCCTCCTCCGTCTCCCAGCCGTCCGCAAGCATGGCGCCCGGCCGCTGCGAGCGCAACACCTCCGGCCAGGGCTTGCCAGGGCGGGGCTGCCAGCCACGCAATCTTCATCGGCCTGTCATCCCATCGAAACGCAAGCGGTTCCTATTCGCCGCCGCCCCGCCGGGGCCAGAACAGGAGACCTGAACCCATGCGCGCATGCCTGCTCGCGGCAACCGCCGTCGCCGCCCTGATGTCCCTCCCCGCCCTGGCGGGCGAGACCGAATACACCGCGACCCTCGCCGGCCATGCGATCCTGCCGGCCGCGACCTTCGTCGCCCCGCCGGCCGACGCGCCCGATTCGCTGAAGGGCTCGGCGAAGTACACCACCCCCGACCGTCGTCGCGTCGATGCCCTCGGCACCGGGCCGGGCAAGGACGGTGTCCGCACGACCGGCTTGTCGATGCCCTTCGACGGCCAGCCGGTGCAGGGCTTCTCCGGGATCAAGGTCATGGAGGACGGCACGTTCTGGGCGACGTCCGACAACGGCTTCGGCAACAAGCTCAACTCGTCCGACGCCGCGCTCCTCCTTCACCGCCTGAAGATCGACTGGGACGCCGGCACGGTCGACCTCCTCGAGACCGTCTTCCTCTCCGATCCCGACCGCAAGGTGTGGTTCCCGATCACCAACGAAGCCACGGCGGAGCGCTACCTCACCGGCGCCGATTCGATATCGAATCGATCCAGCCCGTCGCCGGCGGCTTCTGGATCGGCGAGGAGTTCGGCCCGTTCCTGTTCAAGGTCGACACCGCCGGCAAGGTGATCAGCGTCCATGACACCATCGTCGACGGCAAGCCGGTCAAGTCGCCGGACCACCCGACCCTGGCGGTGCCCGCCAACCCGACGCTGGCGATGCCCGCCTTCAACCTCAAGCGCTCCGGCGGCTTCGAGGGCCTCGCCCTGTCGAAGGACGGCACCCGGCTCTATGGCATGCTCGAGGGCGCGCTGTACCTCGAGGACGGGACCATGGAGGCGGTCGACGGTGCGCGTGCGTTCCGCGTCATCGAGTTCGATGCGGCCAATGGCGACGTCACCGGCCGCACCTGGCTCTACCCGCTCGCCGAGGGCGGCGACGCGATCGGCGATTTCAACATGATCGACGAGACGACGGCGCTCGTCATCGAGCGCGACCAGGGTGCCGGCAACCCGGCGTCGGCCTGCGCCGACCCGCAGGCGCCGGCTGCCGACTGCTTCGCCAACCCCGCGAAGCTCAAGCGCGTCTACAAGATCGAGATCAGCGACGCCAATGTCGGCGGGGCGGTCACCAAGATCGGCTACATCGACCTGATGAACATCAAGGACCCCAACGGGGTTGCTCGCCAGGGCGGGGCCGACGGCATCTACGACATGCCGTTCGTCACCATCGAGAACGTCGACATCATCGATGCCACGCACATCATCGT
>JAEZEN010000349.1 GCA_023433185.1 Pseudomonadota bacterium
CGCAACGGTGTTTGCGTACCATGTGCAGGATCCCGAGCGTTACGGCGTCGTCGGCTTCGATGCCCAGGACCGGGTGACCTCGATCGAGGAGAAGCCGGCGCGCCCGAAATCGAACTATGCCGTCACCGGGCTCTACTACTACGACGAGCACGTGGTGGAGATGGCGCGGCAGCTGAAGCCATCGGCGCGCGGTGAGTACGAGATCACCGACCTCAACCGGCTCTACCTGGAGGCGGGTGCGCTGCATGTCGAGCAGATGGGTCGCGGCTTCGCCTGGCTCGATACCGGCACGCACGACTCCCTGCTCGAGGCCGGCCATTTCATCGCGACGCTGGAGAAGCGGCAGGGCCTCAAAGTTGCCTGCCCCGAAGAGATCGCCTGGCGCAACGGCTGGATCGACGATGCGCAACTCGAGCAGCTCGCCAAACCATTGGAAAAGAACGGCTATGGGCGCTACCTGATGGCCACGCTGAAGGAGGGCCGCTGATGCAGGTGACCAGTCTCGACATCGCTGGCCTGCTGGTGCTGGAGCCGCGCGTGTTCGCGGACGAGCGCGGCGCCTTCTTCGAGAGCTTCAATCTCGCCCGATTCCGTGAAGCGACCGGGCTCGATGTCGATTTCGTGCAGGACAACCACTCGATCAGCCACAAGGGTGTGCTGCGCGGCCTCCACTACCAGACCGCCCCCCACGCCCAGGGCAAGCTGGTGCGGGTCGTGCGCGGCGCGGCGTGGGACGTGGCGGTGGATATCCGGGACGGTTCGCCCAGTTATGGGAAATGGGCCGCGGTGGAACTGACGGCCGAGAACCGCAAGCAGTTCTGGATCCCCGAAGGCTTCGCCCACGGCTTCCTGGCGCTCAAGGACGGTACGGAGTTTTTGTACAAGACGACCAATTACTGGCACGGGCCGAGCGAACGGACGATACGGTGGGATGATCCGGCGATCGGCGTGCAGTGGCCAGTGGAGGGCCCAGCGGTACTTTCGGCGAAGGATGCGGCGGCACTGGCCTTGTGACCATTGCGGGGCACGCGACTATCCCTGACGGCAACCTACCATAGATCAGGCGGGGGGCTTCATTCGGGGACACGTGCACCACGGAGTCCTTTCGGCGGTCACCACTGTCGCTGCTGGATCAATCCCGGTCACAGTCGAGAGCATTACGGTCGGTTCATTGTCGGAAGTGCCAGTTGTCTGCATGGCGGTGATCAAGACGTCGCGGCGTAGTGGGCCGAGGAGGCACCGGCTAGCGTTTACGGCCGGAGGAGAGACGCAAGGCGACGGCGCCCGCTAGCCGCCACCTGCGTTGCAAGCAGCGCTGTCTCAGCGAGAATCGGCGAGCCGCTCCTCAGCACGGCCACCTGCGCGGCGATCTTTGCTTTCACCCGTCTAGGCACAAACTCGTCCGCTTCAACGATGGACTGGTATTCCTGGGCAATACTAAGTGTCTCATCTCGATGCGCGGACAACCGCTTTCCGGTAGGAGAGTGGGGGCGAACCACGGCGCTGAAGGCTTCGCTTATGAAGGTTCGGTGGAAGCGTGGGATCAGGACATCCCGAAGGACAAACCAATGCTTCGTCTCATCCGAGGGAAACATCGCGTGCAGCTTTTTGAAGTATCGGAAGCGGCTCCGGCTCATGTGGATGCTGTAGGATGTGCTGGCTGAATGGATGCACCAGACGGTGACCGGCTCCGGGACGAAAACGTTGCGGTATCCCCGCCGAAAGAGACGAAGGAAGAGATCATCGTCCTCATAGCCTTTGAACTGCGGGTCAAACCCTCCGACTGAAAGGAAGGCGCTTCTCGAGATGATCGAGGCGGATGGCAGCACCATCATGTCGGCCCCCATCATCTGGAACACGTCGCGCTTAGGATGAACGGACGCATCGCCAACCACGCCGGATCGGAACACGTTGCCGTCCTGATCCGCACCCATCAGGTCGGCATAAGCCCAGCCGAAGCCGCCGGCCCGATCTGGCACGGCGGAAAGCAAGGTCTCGATGTGGTGGTCCAGGTAGAAATCGTCCTGATCCAGGAAGCAAATGTAGTCGGTGTCGACCGCTGCAACGCCGGTGTTCCGGGCGGCCCCTTGCCCACCGTTCGGCTGTGTGATGACAGTCGCCCCGTACTTGGCCGCGATACCCAGGAGCGCTGCTGCTTCATCGTGGCGAGACCCATCGTCAACCACCACCAGTGCGTCCGGTTGAACCGTCTGGTCCCGGACGCTTCTCAAGGATCGCTCGATGAAGCGCGAACCATTGTAGAATGGGATAATCACGGCAACTGTAGGCATAAGGTCTCTCCGGGGAAGGGCAGCAATTTGCTGCGAATGTCCCGCTGGCACAAGGCCGAGAATCCATATCAATGGAGCTTTGTGTCGTTACTAGTGGCTCGAATCGGGATGCGTCGGCGTGGAGATTAGGCTTTCGGGTATTGGGAGTTCAGTTCCAAAAATTGCGCTGATAGGGAGCATCTTCATCGCCGTCGCTGGCGCACTGAGATATGTGTTTCTCACCTATCTCGGAGACGCGACCGCACTGGGTTCGATGAACTGGCTCGACATCAATGTCGAGCAAAGCGTAGTAACCTGGTGGACTTCTCTGATGTGGGCTGCTTTGGCCGCCTATCTTTTTTCAGCAGGAGTATCCGCCCGTCGCAAGATGTGGTTTGTCCTCGCCGGTGGCGCGCTACTTCTCTCACTCGATGAGATCATAATGATCCACGAGTCTACAGGGCACTCTATTGCGCCGTTTGTTGACGGTGCCAGTGGCGTATGGGCTTCTAAATGGGTGATCGTGGGCGTGCCTGCCGTGGCGGCCTCCTTGCTAGCGCTGCTGCCGTTCGTGAGAAGCCTGCCTCGCAGAACGGCGGTAGGGCTTGTCGCTTCCGGCGTAGTCTTTGTGACCGGGGCGGTAGGTTGCGAAATGCTCTTCAGTGCCGCTGTGACTGAATGGGCATGGCCCGATTGGCTTATCCTGACACTCATCGTTGCTGAGGAGACACTTGAGATGTTGGGCGTCGCAATGGCAATCGCGGTAATCGCCGCATATCTGCACTCGGATCAGGCCGCACTGATCGACTGAGCCCGTCGCCCGACACTCGGGCCCGGCGGACTAACGGACCTGTCGACCGGCCTTGACAGGCCGTCAATGCCACCGGACGTGGAAGGCATAACACAGCGACGCGCTCCACGCGGAGCTGCCGCGCGACGGCATGAGCACGGAAGCAACTCATCGCACACAGCGGCTACCACACGACCGCCCTGTCCGCCACCCGGCGCCAGTTGGTGCCGTCGGAGAAGGCGGGGGTGGGGCCGGCGGATTCGTTTGAGATGTAGACCAGTTGGCCGGCCGGGCTGGGGGATGGGAGGCCGGCAACCGTGTGGGATTTTAGGGTGATGGGGGCGCCCGTGGTCAGGCGGCCGGTGGGTTCGACGACCAGCGCCTCCGTCCAGTTCACGCCGTCCGCGCTCACCTTGAGGTGGAGTTTGTCGTCGCCGGTGAGGCCGAGTTCGGCGCGGGGGGAGTGGGCGGTCTGGAAGAGGAGCGAGGCGGTGTCAATGGATGAATGCTTGTTGAGCTTTACCTGAACGTCGCCTGACGCGTGGCTGAACAGGATGGCGTCGCTGGCGACGGCGAGGCGGTTGGTGGTGTCGGGGGTGGCGTTGAGGCCGAGCATGGGGGCCTCGTGGTCAAGGCCGATGGTAGGGAGCCAAGCGGTGCCGCTCCAGGCGAGGAGGCCGTTTTCGTCGAGGACGAAGGCGAGCCAGCCGGGTTCGGGCGCGTGGAACAGCCAGGCGGCGCCATCCCACGCCGTCACCTGGTTGGCCTTGTCGGACCAGGCCCCGGTGGGAGCCGGGCCGACGATGTAACGCATGTTGACATCAGGAGAAGCGGGCGGCGTGTTCAGGTCGCGGTCGAGCACGGCGAGCTGGGTCAGCGTGTCGAGCGCGGCGATGGCTTCGTTGTGGGTGATGTGCTTTTGCGCCTGCCCGGGCAGGATGTAGGGGAGCTTCAGGTGCGTGCTGTCGGTCATTTCCGTCCTCGCCAAGTGATGAGGCGAGGATAAGCTGGCGGCGCCGCGCGGGGATAAGTGGGAATTCCGCCGCTAAAAAGCCGTGTTGATGAACGGTTTCTGAACGTCAGGCCGGCTGGAGGTCGGGCTTCACTTCCTCGAGTTCGATCAGCGTACCGTCGAAATCCTTCGGGTGGAGGAAGAGGACCGGGAGGCCGTGCGCGCCGGTTCTCGGCTTGCCGTCGCCGAGGAGGCGGGCGCCCTGCTCGGTGAGCGTGCGGGCGGCGGAGGCGAGGTCGGGCACCTCGAAGCAGATGTGGTGCATGCCGCCATGCGGGTGCTCGTAGAGGAATTTCGCGATGGGCGAATGGTCGCCCAGCGGGGTGATGAGCTCGATCTTGGTGTTCTCGAGCTCGACGAAGACGACGGTGACGCCGTGCTCGGGCAGGTCCTGCGGGTGGTGGACGTGGGCGCCCAGCTGGTCGCGATATTTCGCTGCCGCGGCAAGCAGATCGGGCACGGCGATGGCAACGTGATTCAAGCGGCCGATCATGATTTGCTCCGCGTCTGGAAACGCCCCCTCCACCACCCTTCGGGTGGTCCCCCTCCCCCACTACGCGGTGGAGGAACCCGGCGGCGATGCGCTCCGTCAACCAGTGCGATCATCGGTTGGTGAGCCTTCCCTCGATCTGGTTGAGGACGGAGAACGCCGCTTCGAGCACGTTGGTGCCGGGGCCGAATATCTCGGCGACGCCGGCGGCGCGGAGGAAGTCGTAGTCCTGCTCGGGGATGACGCCGCCGACGATGACGGTGACGTCGCCGATGCCCCTGCCCTTGAGCTCAGCGATGAGTTCGGGGACGAGGGTCTTGTGGCCGGCGGCGTGTGAGGAGACGCCGACGGCGTCGACCTTGAGGTCGGCAACGTGGTCGGCGACCTCGGGGGCGGTTTCGAAGAGATCGCCCATGTGGACGGTAAAGCCGAGATCGGCGAAGGCGGTGGCGATGATCTTGGCGCCGCGATCGTGCCCGTCCTGCCCCATCTTGGCGATGAAGAGCGCTGGCGGGCGCTGCTCGGCGCGCTCGAAGGCTTTGATCCGGCTCTGCAATTCGGCGTATTGCGGGTCGCCGGTATAGGTTTCGGCATAGACGCCAGAGATGACGCGGGTGACGGCGGAGTGGCGGGCGAACACCTGCTCGAGCGCCGCGGAAATCTCGCCCAGGGTGGCGCGGGCGCGGGCCGCCTCGACGCTGGCGGCGAGGAGGTTGCCGCCGGATTTCGCCTGCTCCTGCAAGGCCTTGAGAGCGGCGGCTACAGCGTCGGCGTCGCGGGTGCGGCGGAGATCGGCGAGGCGGGCGACCTGCTCGTCGCGGACCTTGTTGTTGTCGATCTCGCGGATCGGGATCTGCTCTTCGTTTTCAAGCCGGTAGCGGTTGACGCCGACGATGACGTCCTCGCCGCGATCGACGCGGGCCTGGCGCAGGGCGGCGGCCTTTTCGATCTCGAGCTTGGGGGTGCCGGCCTGCACGGCAGCGGTCATGCCGCCCTGGGATTCCACCTCTGCGATCAAGGCGCTGGCGCGCTCGACGAGGTCGGCGGTGAGGGCCTCGATGTAGTAGGAGCCGCCGAGGGGATCGACCACGTCGGTGACGCGGCTCTCGTGCTGGAGGATGAGCTGGGTGTTGCGGGCGATGCGGGCGGAAGATTCCGTTGGAAGCGCAATGGCTTCGTCGAAGGAGTTGGTGTGAAGGGATTGGGTGCCGCCGAGCACCGCGGCCAGCGCCTCGATGGTGGTGCGGACGATGTTGTTGTGCGGATCCTGCTCGGTGAGCGACACGCCGGATGTCTGGCAATGGGTGCGCAGCATCATGGACCTGGGGTCTTTTGCACCCAGCTGGTGCATGAACTTCTGCCAGAGCGTGCGGGCGGCGCGGAGTTTTGCCACCTCGAGGAAGAAGTTCATGCCGATGCCGAAGAAGAAGCTCAGGCGCGGCGCAAAACTGTCGATGTCGAGGCCGCGGGCCTGGGCCGAGCGGACATATTCGATGCCATCGGCAATGGTGTAGGCGAGCTCCTGCACCGCCGTCGCCCCGGCCTCGTGCATGTGGTAGCCCGAGATCGAGATCGAGTTGAATTTTGGCATGTGCTGGGCGGTGTAGGCGATGATGTCGCCGACGATCCGCATGCTGGGCGCGGGTGGGTAGATGTAGGTGTTGCGGACCATGAACTCCTTGAGGATGTCGTTCTGGATGGTCCCGTCGAGCTGAGCCTGCTTCACCCCCTGCTCTTCGGCCGCGACGATGAACATGGCGAGGACCGGGAGGACGGCGCCGTTCATGGTCATCGAGACCGACATGCGGTCGAGCGGGATGCCGTCGAAGAGGAGCTTCATGTCCTCGACGCTGTCGATGGCGACGCCCGCCTTGCCGACATCGCCGGTGACGCGCGGGTGGTCGCTGTCATAGCCCCGGTGGGTGGCGAGGTCGAAGGCGACGCTCAGGCCCTTTTGGCCGGCGGCGAGGTTCTTGCGGTAGAAATCGTTGGACTCGCGCGCGGTGGAGAAGCCGGCATATTGCCGGATGGTCCACGGGCGGCCGGCATACATGGTGGCGCGGACGCCGCGGGTGAACGGGGCGGCGCCGGGGAGCGAGGCAGCGGCCTCGGGGTCTACGTCGCTGGCGAAATAGGCCGGCCGGACCGGGAGGCCGCCGTAGTCGCGGTTGAGGCTGTCGACAGGGGTGTCGCGGAGGTCTTTCTGGGCGAGTCTGGCCCAGTCGGCGAAGGTGGGGCTAGGCATTCTGCTTCACTCCTCCTGCGTACCCCCTCCCCAGCTTCGCTAGGCCGCTGGTGCGGCCAAGCTGCGCTACCCTCCCCGCAAGGGGGAGGGTTGGGTGGCCCGAACGCCCGCCAAGGCCCACCTCCCCCCTTGCGGGGGAGGTAGCGGAGCTAACCGCGCAGCGGTGTAGCGGAGCCAGGAGGGGGGTATCAGCGACGAGCGAGTTCATACCGGCTCGAACTCCAGGACCACCTCGTCCACCGCCAGCACGGCGCCGGGTTTTACGCGGACCTTGCTCACCTTGGCGCGCTTTTCGGCCTTGAGGACGTTTTCCATCTTCATGGCTTCGACGATGGCGAGGGTCTGGCCGTCTTCGACGATATCGCCTTCGGCGACGTCAATGCGGACGATCTGGCCGGGCATGGGGCAGAGGAGGAACTTGCTGAGGTCGGGCGGCTGCTTGACCGGCATCAGCGGCATGAGGTCGGCGACGTGGGGGAGCAGGACCTTGGCGATGAGGTCGGCGCCGGCCCAGCGCAGGCGGAAACCGCCGGTGACGCGGTCGATCTTGACGTGGTGCAGCGCGCCATCGACGCGGGCGATGCAGAGGCTCATACCGGGCTTCCAGCCGCTTTCGACCAGCAGCTTCTTGCCGTCGGGGGCGGTGAGCCAATACTCGATGCCGTCGGCGCGGACCGAAAAGTCCCAGCGCTGGCCGTTGATGAGCACCGCGCGGGGCTCGGGCGTGCCGGAGTAGACGCGCTGATCGAGCGCGAAGGCCGAGCAGCAGGCGAGCGCGGCAAGGTGAGTAAGAGATTCCGCCGACAGCTCTACGCCGTTGAAACCACCGGGAAACTCCTCGGCGATGTAGCCGGTGGTGAGGCGGCCGGCGCGGAAGCGATCCTGCGCCATGACGGCGGAAACGAAGGGGATGTTGTTGCCGACGCCTTCGAGTTCGAACTCGTCGAGCGCGTCGGCCATGGCCTCGATCGCTTCGAGCCGGGTGGGCGCCCAGGTGCAGAGTTTTGCGATCATCGGATCGTAGAAGGTCGAGATCTTATCGCCCTCCTGCACGCCGGTGTCGTTGCGGACGAAGGGAAGGTTTTCGGCCGGCGGATTGTAGCGGGTGAGGCGGCCGATGGAGGGCAGGAAGTTGCGGTACGGGTCCTCGGCATAGATGCGGGATTCGATGGCCCAGCCGTTGAGGGGGACCTCCTCCTGCGTCAGCGGCAGCTTTTCGCCGGCGGCGACGCGCAGCATGAGCTCGACGAGGTCGAGGCCGGTAGTGAGCTCGGTGACCGGATGCTCGACCTGCAGGCGCGTGTTCATTTCGAGGAAGTAGAAGTTGCGGCTGCCATCGACGATGAACTCGGTGGTGCCGGCGGAGAAATAGCCCACGGCCTTGGCTAGCGCGACCGCCTGCTCGCCCATGGCCTTGCGGGTGGCCGGGTCGAGGAAGGGCGACGGGGCCTCCTCGATGACCTTCTGGTTGCGGCGCTGGATCGAGCACTCGCGCTCGTTGAGGTAGAGCACGTTGCCGTGCTGGTCGCCGATCAGCTGGATTTCGATGTGGCGCGGCTCGGTGACGAATTTTTCGATGAAGATGCGGTCATCGCCGAAGGAGGACTGGGCCTCGGAGCGGGAGCGCTCGAAGCCTTCGCGGGCCTCGGCGTCATTGTGGGCGATGCGCATGCCCTTGCCGCCGCCGCCGGCCGAGGCCTTGATCATCACCGGGTAGCCGATCCCCTGCGAAATGCGGACGGCTTCGTCGGCATCGGCGATGAGGCCCATGTGGCCGGGGACGGTGGAGACGCCGGCTTCGGCGGCGAGCTTCTTCGAGGTGATCTTGTCGCCCATCGCGTCGATGGCGCCCGGCGGCGGGCCGACGAAGATGATGCCTTCCTTCGCCAGCGCTGTCGGGAAGGCGGCGTTCTCACTGAGGAAGCCGTAGCCGGGGTGGACCGCTTCGGCGCCGGTCGCCTTGCAGGCGGCGATGATCTTTTCGATCGAGAGGTAGCTGTCGCGGGCTGCGGAGCCGCCAATGTGGACGGCCTCGTCGGCCATCTTCACGTGCAGGGCGTCGCGATCGGCGTCGGAGTAGACGGCGATTGTGCGGATACCCATGCGCCTGGCGGTGCGGATGACGCGGCAGGCGATCTCGCCACGGTTGGCGATGAGGAGGGATGAGAACATTACGCGGGCTTCTCGATGGGCGGCAGCACGAGCGCGCGGAGGCGGGGGGAGTGGCCGGCGAGGTAGTTGGCGATGACGGTATGGGTGCCGTCGGAGTTCTGGGTCACGTCGTCATTGGTGAAGCGGAGGACGGTGAAGCCTTCAGCTCGTAGGAAGGCATTGCGTTCGGCGTCATGCCGGAGGGCGGCGTCCGTGTAGTGGGTGTCGCCATCAACCTCGACAACGAGGTGGGCGTGGAAGCACACGAAATCGGCGATGTAGGGGCCAAGGGCGACCTGCTTGCGGAAATGATAGCCGGTGGTGCGGAACGGGCGAAGGATGTTCCACATGCGGCGTTCTGGGTCGGTTGGGTCGGAGCGGAGTTTTTGCGCGAGCGTGGGCAATTACCCCCTCCCTAGCTGCGCTAAGCCGCTGACGCGGCCAAGCTTCGCTACCCTCCCCACAAGGGGGAGGGTAGAGTGGCTCACTCCGCGCTCAACAAACCCGACGCCCACTCCCCCCCTTGCGGGGGAGGTAGTGGAGCTTGGCGCTTCAGCGCCTAGCGGAACTCGGAGGGGGGTGCGCGCCGAGGAGCGGATCAGGCG
>JAEZEN010000189.1 GCA_023433185.1 Pseudomonadota bacterium
CGGCGAGCCGCGTGCTGGTCCGCGCCCACTACTCCACCGACGTCGTCGCCGGGCTCTTCATCGGGTTCGCCGTGACGTTCCTTCTCGCCCAGGTCTTCGGGCGGCGCGGCATCGCGTTCCGCCACGCTGCCGATGGCGGGCTGGTCCCGAAAACGACCGCGATCCGGCGCATCTTCGGGAGCCGGGCCGGGCGCCGCGAGGCGTTCGACGGGCTTCGGGCGGCGTTCCTCGGGGCGCCGCGTTCGGCGCGGTCCGGCGCAGCCTGTGGAAAAGCCTCCGGCGAGGTTTGACCCCGCCGCCGCGGCGGGGGAACTGTCGCGCCATGGCACTTCATCTCATCAAGCTCTGCGTCGGCTGCGACTCCGTCGAGGATCTCGCCGAATGGATCGAGGACCGGCGGCGGGCGGCGCGCCGTGCCGGTCGGGCCGCGGAACACGTCCATGTCACGCGCATGGTGCCGAAGCGCCGTGCCGAGCTTCTCGACGGCGGCTCGCTCTACTGGGTGATCAAGGGGAGCGTCCAGGTCCGCCAGCGCCTCCTCGACGTCCAGGTCTTCGCCGACGGGGAGGGCATCCAGCGCTGCCGGCTGGTGCTCGACCACGACCTCGTGCGGACCGCGTGGCAGCCGAAGCGGCCCTTCCAGGGCTGGCGCTACTACGACCCCAGGGACGTCCCGGCCGACCTCGACGGCGCCGGGCGCGACGACCTGCCGCCGGCCCTCAGGGCCGAGCTTGCCTCGCTTGGCCTGATGTAGCGGGTCAGCCGGCGATGTTGTCGATCAGCCGCGTCCGGCCGAGGCGCGCTGCGGCGAGAAGGCGGAGCGGCTCGCGGGCCGGGTCCGCGACCTCGGCCAGCGTGTCGGCGTTCCTGAGCGCGACATAGTCGACGGCGAAGCCCGCCGCGGAGAGATCCGCCCTGGCTGCATCGAGGGCCTGCGTCACGGGTGTGCCCGCGCGGATCGCGGCGGCGGCGGCGACGAGGGCGGCGTTGAGGCGCGGCGCCAGCGCCCGCTCCCGGGGCGAGAGGTAGGCGTTGCGGGAGGAGAGGGCGAGGCCGTCTCCGGCCCGCACCGTGGGGTGGCCGACCACGTCGACGGGGAGGCCGAGGTCGCGGGTCATGCGCCGCACGACCTGGAGCTGCTGGTAGTCCTTCTCGCCGAAGATCGCGGCGTCGGGGGCACAGGCGATGAAGAGCTTGGCGACCACGGTGGCGACCCCGCCGAAGAAGTGCGGCCGGGTGTCACTCTCGAGGCCGGCGGCCGGCCCCTCCACCATGACCCGCGTCGCGAAGCCCTCCGGGTACATGTCCGGCACCGCCGGGGCGAACACCGTCTCGACGCCGAGCGTGTCGAGGCTGGCAAGGTCGGCGGCCTCATCGCGCGGGTAGGCGGCGAAATCCTCGGTCGGGGCGAACTGGGTGGGATTGACGAAGATCGAGACGACGACGCGGTCGGCGGCGCTTCGGGCGGCGCGGACCAGGTCGAGATGGCCCTCGTGGAGGGCGCCCATGGTGGGCACGAGCGCGATGCGCCTGCCCTCGGCCCGCCACGCGGCCGAACGGGCCTGCATATCCCTCACGCTGCGAATAACGTCCGGCACGCCCTTGCTCCCCGACACTGATGATGCGCCCATGCTGACGGCGCGGGCGGACGCTAGCAAAGCCGGCGGCATCGCGGCAATGTCGCCTCGAGCGGGCCCCTGCCGTAAGGGCGCTGGAGCGGCGCCGCGTGCGGAAGGGTCGAGCCATGGCATCGGGGTTGCGCAGCACGTTCGTCACCAACACGGTCTACGGCGCGATCGCGCTGGTGCCGATCGCGCTCGTCGGGCTGGTGGTGTTCCAGTTTCTGAGGCTGCTTGGCGAGGTGGCGAAGCCCCTCGCGCTCGAATCGCGTCTCCTCGCGGCGCTCGTCGTCGCGGGCGGCGTCCTCGGGCTCGTCGCAGTCTGCTTCCTGCTCGGTTCGCTGGTGCGCACGCGCATCGGGTCGTCGGCCTATGGCGCGATGGAGACCCGGTACCTCAGGCGCCTCCCGGGCTACGAGCCGATCGTGTCCATCCTCCGCGGCTTCGCGCAAACCTCGGCCGGCTACCGCGCGGCGCTTGTGACGCTCCACGGTCCGGGCGCGGCGGTATTCGCCCTGGTGATCGAGGAGAACCCCGACGGCTCGCTCACGGTGTTCGTGCCCTCCGCTCCGACCATGGCGATGGGGACGGTCCATATCGTCGCGCCCGACCGGGTCGTGCTGCTCGATGCGAGCCTTTCCGACCTCAGCGGCTGCATCTCGCAATGGGGGACCGGCTCACGGAAACTCGTCCCGCATATCGCGCCGGAGACGCCGTAAGCGCCTTGGCGCTTGCTTCGCCGGCCGGGAGTGCCACATTCGGATGAAGCCGGCGGCAGATGTTCGCCGGGGCATGGCAGTTGACGAAAAGAGGACGATGGCTGAGGACAAGAAGGCGCCGGCGACGCGGCGCGGCGAACAGCGGCCGGCGGAGGTGTCTTCCTCGGCCGAGATCGACGCCTTTCTGCGCCAGGCGCGGACACTTGCGGCGCCGGGCGAGGGCCGTGGCCGGCTGATCTTCGCCCTCGACGCGACGATGAGCCGCCAGCCGGCCTGGGACACTGCGTGCCGCCTGCAGGCCGAGATGTTCGAGGAGGCGGGCAAGGTCGGCGGCCTCGCGATCCAGCTCGTCTACTACCGCGGCTTCGGCGAGTGCCGGGCGAGCCGCTGGGTGAGCGATGCCGGCGCGCTCCGCGACCTGATGACCGGCATCGAGGTTCGCGGCGGTCACACGCAGATCGGCAAGGTTCTCAGCCATGCCCGCCGCGAGGCGCGGACGAACAAGGTGGCGGCGATGGTCTTCGTCGGCGACGCCATCGAGGAGCCGGTCGACGCACTTGCCCAGAAGGCCGGCGAACTCGGCCTCCTCGGGCTGCGCATGTTCGTCTTTCAGGAAGGCCGCGATCCCGGGGTCGAGGCGGCGTTCCGGGAAATGGCGCGCCTGACCGGTGGCGCCTATGCCCGGTTCGACACCAATTCCGCCAGCCAGCTCGCCCAGCTCCTCCGCGCGGCGGCGGTCTACGCCGCCGGCGGCATGCGGGCACTCGAGAAGCGGGGAGGGGCGCCGGACCGGCTGCTCCTCGCCCAGATGCGCGGCGGCTGATGGCCTATCTGTTCGCCGGAATCGCGGTCCTCGTCGTCCTGCTGCTCCTTGCCCGGGCTTTCGTCGCCGCCGATCCACGCAGCCTGGTACGGGCGCTGCGCTACATCGTCGGCATCGGGATGATGGTGTTCGGCGGCGCGCTGGTTCTCGGACGGCGCTGGGAACTCGGCATTCCCCTGATCGCCGCCGGCTTCTCGGCGGTGGCGCTCGGCCGCATCGGCCCGATCGACCTGGGCGGGACCACGAAGTCGCCGGGCTCGAAATCGAAGGTGCGCTCGACCTATCTCGACATGGAACTCGACCACGACACCGGTGCCATGTCCGGCCGGGTCAAGGGAGGCTCGTACGAAGGCCGTCAGCTCGACGACCTCGAGGAGGACGACCTCCGCCGTCTCTACCGCGAGGTGGGGATCGACTCGGAGAGCCTGTCCCTACTCGAAGCGTATCTCGACCGCCGGTTTCCCGGTTGGCGTGAGGACTTCGAGGGTGACCCGGCAGCGGGGGCGGGCGGCGCGTCGAATGCGGGCCCCATGACTGACGAGGAGGCTTATCAGATCCTTGGCCTTGCGCCCGGCGCCAGCGAGGCGGAAATCCGGACCGCGCACCGGAACCTGATGAAGCGGGTCCACCCCGACCAGGGCGGCTCGACGTTCCTGGCGTCGAAAATCAACGAAGCGAAGGACAGGCTGCTCGGCAAATGACATGGGTAGAGTCCGCTACACGAGACAAGAAAAGGACCCCAAAGGCAGTTCATACCGCCGCGAAGACTAGTCCGCGATGGCGTAGCAGGCGAACTTCTGCCTGACGAGGAACTCGCAGGCAGCCTGCGCCTGCTCCTTGCCGGCGAAACCGGCGAAGCGCGCGCGATAGAGGGTGTCCGACCCCTTCTCGACCGGCTCGGTATAGGGCGCGGCGTCGGCAAAGACATCGGCGACGGCAGCGGCGCGTGCCTTCTGGAGGATCGCCAGGGCGGAGGACTGCGTCGGCGCCGCGGCGATCTGGATCTTCCAGCCGCTCATCGTCGGCATGTCGGCGAAACGCTCCATGCCCACCGCATCGGCCGCCGCGATCGGTGTCGGGGGCGGAAGCGTCTCGGCAAGCGGCTCCGGATCGTCGGAGATGTCGCCCTGGGCGCGATACTCTTCCGGGATGAGGGTCGCGATATCGGTGACGGCAGCGGCCGCCGGCGCGATCGGAGCGGCCTCCTCCGCGGCATAGGCCGACACGGCGGTCGCCGGGCGAAGGCGCGGCTGGGGCGGGACCGCCAGGACGGCGACCTGCTGCGCGCGGTCGCCCGAGGCGGCGCTTGCCACGAGATCCCCGCTCGGCACCTGGAAGTCCATGTCGCCACCCCGCGGCAGGATGAGCGGCGCGGTACGCGGGCCGCGTGAGGCCTTGCCGATATACTGGCCGACCATCTTCTCCATCTGGGCGTCGCGCGAGGCGCCGCTCGACCCGCCGAGCACCACCGCGACGATGCGCCGGTCGGGCAGGTTGACCGAGGTGACGAGATTGAAGCCGGAGGCGCGGGTGTAGCCCGTCTTGATGCCGTCCACGCCCTGAACCCTGCCGAGCAGGCGGTTGTGGTTGCCGATCTTGCTGCCGGCGTAGGTGAAGCTCGTCGTCTTGAAGTAGCGGAAATAGGTCGGGAACCGGTCCTGGATCGCACGACCGAGGATCGCCATGTCGCGCGCCGTGGTGATCTGCGCGCTGTTGGGCAGGCCGTGGGCGTTCCTGAAGGTGGTGCTGTTCATGCCGAGCGAACGGGCACGGCGGGTCATCATGTTGGCGAAGTTCGCCTCGCTGCCGCCGAGATGCTCGCCAAGCGCCGTCGCCATGTCGTTGGCCGAGCGCGTGACGAGGGACAGCATGGCGTCCTTCACGGTAATGGTGTTGCCGGCCTTGACGCCGAGCTTGGAGGGCGGCTCCGCGGCGGCCTTGGCCGAGACCCTGATTCGCGTGTCGAGGGTGATGCGGCCCGCCTCGAGTGCCTCGAAGGCGAGGTAGAGGGTCATGATCTTGGTGAGCGACGCCGGGAAGGCCCTGGTGTCCGCGTTCTTCGCGTAGAGCACCTTGCCGGTCTTGGCATCGACGACGATCGCGGCCTGGGTGACGGCCTGCGCCTGGGTTGCGGAGAGGCTTGCCGCCGTCGCCACGAGCGCGGCGCCGAACATCGAAAGCCCAATCCTCCGAAGCGTTTGCAGTCGCTTCCTGATCACG